>NZ_CAUQCJ010000037.1:0-17281 GCF_963516515.1 uncultured Streptococcus sp.
GTATATACTTGTTTCTTTCACTTGTCAAGAGTAAAAATTGGTATAGTTCAAATTAGCCTTCTGTAATCAAAAAAACTCTGACCAATTAGGATAATCAGTCAGAGTCTTTTTTAAAATCCATTATTGTCGCTTAGTTCCTTGAACCAATGCCCTGATTTTTTCAGACGACGTTCTTGTGTTTCCAAGTCTAATTCGACCAAACCGTAGCGATTTTTATAGCTATTGAGCCATGACCAGCAGTCAATAAAGGTCCAGATTAAGTATCCTTTACAGTTTGCTCCATCTTCAATGGCACGGTGTAATTCACGAAGATGACCTTTTACAAAGTCAATACGGTAATCATCTTGAATCATCCCATCTTGACGGAATTTTTCTTCCCCTTCAACACCCATACCATTCTCTGTCAATATCCACTCGATATTGCCATAATTTTCCTTGATATTTTGGGCAATATCATAAATTCCTTGCTCATAAATCTCCCAGCCACGGTGAGGATTGATTTTACGGCCAGGCATAACATATGGCTCGTAAAAATGTTCTGGCAAGAGTGGACTCTCTGGATTCTTAGCAAATCGAGGTGCCATAACACGCAAAGGCTGATAGTAGTTGACACCAAGGAAGTCTACCGTATTGTCACTAATGAGCTCCAACTCCTTCTCTGTGGTATCAGGCAAGAGACCGTGTTCATGCAAGATTTCTACCAACTCCTGTGGATAAGTCCCCAAAACAGACGGATCTAAGAAAGATTGGGCCTGAAAAAGGTCCGCAATACGAGCTGCCTTGACATCAGCAGGATGCTGGCTACGTGGATAAGCCGGTGTCAAGTTTAAGACAATCCCAATCTTAGAATCTGGCAAGAGTTCATGACAAGCCTTAACCGCCAGACTGCTAGCCAATTGTGTATGATAAGCTACTTTAACGGCTGCTTCTGCATCCACCTTATGTGGATAATGGGCATCGTAAAAATAGCCAAATTCTACTGGAACGATGGGCTCGTTAAAGGTAATCCATTGATCCACTAGATCTCCATAAGTCTCAAAACAAAAACGAGCATAGTCTTCATAGGCTGAAACAGTCGCCTTATTTTCCCAACCATCACCAGCTTCTTGAAGAGCAAAAGGCAAATCAAAGTGGTAGAGATTGACTAACAGACGAATCCCCTTAGCCTTAATAGCCTCAAAAACCTTACGATAAAAATCCACACCTTGAGGGTTGACTTTTCCACAACCTTGTGGAAAAATCCGTGACCACTGGATAGAAGTCCGAAAAGCTGTGTGACCAGTTTCTAACAAGAGCTCAATATCCTGTTCCCAATTTTCATAAAAGGTCGATGTCTTATCTGGACCAATCCCATTATAGTAACGATTTGGCTCCACTTGGTACCAATAATCCCAGAGATTATCTCCCTTACCGTCACCAGCTACACGCCCTTCTGTCTGCGGCCCAGAAGTGGAGGATCCCCAGACAAAATCCTTTGGAAATCTTAGCATACATTTACCTCTTTATCTACTCATTTTTCCCATTATACAGAAAAAACAAGGTAAAAACTAGTTACATTTTTTCCTTGTTTTTCTTCTGATTATAGTTTTTATTTCTTGCTTAGGATTTCAAGCGTTTCAAGTACGTTATCTGCATGAACTTCGATAGTGTCACCAGTCGCTTTAATCTTAACTTCTACGATACCATCTGCTGCTTTCTTCCCAACAGTGATACGGATTGGCAACCCAATCAAGTCGCTATCGCTGAATTTGACTCCGACACGTTCGTTGCGGTCATCTGTCAAGACTTCGTAACCAGCTCCCATCAAGCTTGCTTCAAGTTTTTCTGTCAAGGCTTGCGCTTCTTCATCCTTGACATTGACAGTAATCAAGTGCACATCAAATGGTGCCAATTCTTTAGGGAAGTTGATTCCCCAAGCGTAACGGTATTCACCTTTTGGCGTTTTGTTAACAAAGAGGCGAGCGTGTTGCTCCATCACTGCTGAAAGGAGACGGCTGACACCGATACCGTAACATCCCATGATAATTGGCACAGCACGGCCATTTTCATCCAAAACATCTGCTCCCATGCTTGCTGAATAGCGAGTGCCGAGTTTGAAGATGTGACCAATTTCGATACCACGCGCAAAGTTAAGGACACCTTGTCCGTCTGGAGAAATTTCACCCTCACGAACTTCACGGATATCCACATATTCTGCAGTAAAATCACGACCTGGGTTCACACCAGTCAAGTGGAAGCCATCTTCGTTAGCACCCACAACTGCATTATGGACATCTTGCACCTTACGGTCTGCGATGATTTTAACATTCTCTGGCAAACCAACTGGTCCAAGTGAACCAAAACCTGCTTGAACAAGACTCGCCACTTCTTCTTCGCTAGCAACGTCAAAGAAATCTGCTCCCAAGTGGTTTTTCAACTTAACTTCGTTGAGCTGGTCATTTCCAACTAGAAGGGCCGCAACAAGTTCACCATCTGCCATGTAGAAGAGGGTTTTAATCGTTTGTTCTTCTGGAACATTGAGGAAGGCTGCAACTTCATCAATTGATTTAACATCTGGTGTTGCAACACGAGTCACTTCTTCTTCAGCGACAACACGGTTGCTTGGTTTGTACTCGTTTGTTGCCATTTCCAAGTTGGCCGCATAGCTAGACTCACTTGAGTAAGCAATGGTATCTTCACCAGAAACCATCCATTTGAGCAATTCTGCCTTGATTTCTTCTTGCACCTCTGCAGGAATCTCATCAAATGAGGCAACTGACTTATCCAAAACAACCCAGCGGTCAAGGTCTGTACGAGCAGGTGTAATGGCCATAAATTCTTGGCTGTCCTTACCACCCATGGCTCCACCGTCACCAATGATAGCCTTGAAGTCTAAGCCACTACGAGTGAAAATACGCTCATAAGCAGCCTTGTACTCATCGTAAACACTGTCCAAGCTATCATAGTTAGCGTGGAAACTGTAAGCATCCTTCATGATAAACTCACGTGTACGGAGAAGTCCATTACGTGGGCGTTTTTCATCACGATACTTAGGCTGGATTTGATAAAGATTAAGTGGCAATTGCTTGTAAGACTTAACAGAATCACGGACAATAGCTGTAAAGGTTTCTTCGTGAGTTGGACCTAGGATAAAGTCTGATTTTTCGCGGTTTTTTAGTTTGTAAAGGTCTTCACCATAAGTTTCGTAACGACCTGATTCGCGCCACAATTCTGCACTAAGAAGGGCAGGAGCCAACATCTCAACGGCACCAATCTTGTCGAATTCTTGGCGCATGATGTTTTTAGCTTTTTCAATCACACGGTTGGCAAGTGGTAGGTAAGAATAAACACCTGCTGAGACTTGGCGAACATAACCAGCTCGCAACATAAGAGCATGGCTGATAACTTGAGCATCGCTTGGCATTTCGCGAAGCGTTGGGATAGGCATTTTACTTTGTTTCATAATATTCCTCGATTATCTAAAAAAGAGTCGCATAATGTCATTCCAAGTCACAGCAATCATCAAGACAACCATGATGACCACTCCGGCCAAGGTGACATAGGTTTCAATTTCTTGTTTTAATGGTTTGCGGCGGATGGCTTCTAGGATATTGAGCACAATCTTACCACCATCCAGAGCTGGAATCGGAATAAGATTAAAAATCCCGATATTGATGGAAATCATTGCCAAGAAGTACAAGACATTCTCAATTCCATTTTTAGCAGCATCACTACTTGCCTTAAAGATGGCAACAGGTCCACCTAGCTTGTTCAAATCCGGTTGAAAAATCAGATTTTTCAGAGCTGATAGAATTCGTAGGGCTGAGTCAGCAGCAGTTGTAAAACCACCTACAAACATAGATAGAAAATCTGACTTAATCCCCGGTTGAACACCTAGAAGGTAACGGCCTTGACTTTCTTCTGGAGTAACCGTTACTTGTTTGTCACTCCCCTTTTCAGAAATAGTCACATCCAAGGTCGGGGCCGTCTTATCTTTGGTTTCTGCTTCCACAGCCTGGATTAAACTTTCCCAGTTGCTAACCTCATGTGAGCCAATCTTGGTAATTTGTGCCGTTTCTGGTACTCCCACCTTAGCCAAGGCCCCTTGGGGCATGACATGGAATTGATTGGTATCAACATCTCTGACACCACCCTGCATAAAGATTAAAATCCAAAAAACAACGACACCTAAGATAAAGTTGTTCATAGGACCTGCAAAATTAGTAATCAGTTTCCCCCAGATAGTCGCATTTTGATATTGAACATCTAAAGGAGCAATCCGAACCTCAGTACCATCTGCTTCCACAACCGTTGCATCGTGATCCACTGCAAATGTTTTTTCTTCTTCCAAAACCAAGCCTTTGATAAAGAGCTTATCTTCAAAGTCAAACTGGGTCACCTGCATAGGAAGAGCTGTTTGGTCCAATTTTTTACCTGAAAGATTGATGCGTTTAACCTTACCATCATCAGCAAGTGTCAAACTGACAGGAGTACCTGTCTTGATTTCAGTTGTATCATCACCCCAACCGGCCATGCGGACATAGCCACCCAGAGGCAAGATCCGAATGGTATAGGCCGTCCCGTCCTTACCAATATGAGCAAAGATCTTGGGTCCCATGCCAATGGCAAATTCACGCACTAGAATTCCTGATTTTTTGGCAAAGTAGAAGTGACCGAACTCGTGCACCACCACAATAATCCCGAAAACCAGAATAAAGGTTAAAATTCCGAGCATAGTATTTCCTCCGTCTTTTGATTAAAAGAGTCCAAACAAGTGCATGATTGGAAATACAAGCAACATACTATCGAAACGATCCAAAACACCACCATGTCCAGGGATAAATTTCCCAGAATCCTTAACACCAAAGTGACGCTTAATCGAGCTTTCTAGTAAATCACCAAATTGTCCAGCTATGCTAAAGAAAATAGCAAAGACTGACATCTTGTAAACTCCATACGGAAGAGCAACTGTCCTATCAAAAATCATAAAGACAATTGTTATCAAGATAGCTCCTAAAATACCACCAAAAGATCCCTCAAGGGTTTTATTGGGTGATACCCTTGGCGCTAATTTTCGTTTACCGTATCTCATCCCTACAAGATAAGCACAACTATCTGTTGCCCAAACAATACACAAGGCTAATAGTGCCTTATCTAAACCTGCAATTCTAGCATCTAATAGAGCATTAAAACCAAAGCCCACATAGAAACTCATAGCAAGAGGGAAAACAGCATCCTCAATCGTATAGGACTTGCTAAAAACAGTCGTTCCTAACATAATTGAAATCAAAACACTATAAGCAACCACATTCCCATCAACTGGCAAAAAAGTCAGGTAATTCTCCAAGGGAATGGTCAAAGCAAAGGTTGCAAAGAGGGTCAAGAGGCCCTCCATCGTCATGGTCTCTAGACCTCTCATCTTCAAAAGTTCATGCATGGCTAGCATGGCTATGATTCCGATTGCTATCTGCAGCAAGAGTCCCCCAATCATTAAAATCGGTAGGAAGATAGCCAGTGCAATCCCTGCAAACAAGGTTCTTTTCTGTAAATCCTGTGTCATATTTCCTCCTAAACTCCTCCAAATCGGCGGTGACGACGATTGTAGGCAAGAATGGCTTCCTGCAAGGCTGCTTCGTCAAAGTCAGGCCACAAGGTATCTGTAAAATAGAGTTCACTATAAGCCCCCTGCCATGGAAGGAAATTACTCAAACGCAATTCTCCACTAGTACGGATAATCAAGTCCGGATCTCGTACATCCTTAGGCAAATGCTGGGTGAAGAGATAGTTGCCAATCAATTCCTCTGTGATGTCACCTGGGTTGATTTTGGCATCTAACACATCCTGAGAAATCAACTTAAGAGCCTGTGTAATCTCAGCACGTCCACCATAGTTGAGGGCAAAATTAAGAATCAAACCTGTGTTGTTCTTAGTCAATTCCTCAGCCTTGGTTAAGGCTTCAAAGGTCTGCTTAGGCAGGCGATCTGTCTCCCCAATCATTTGAATCTTAACATTATTCGCATGCAGTTCAGGGACATAATTATCATAAAACTCTACGGGCAAGTTCATGATAAACTTGACTTCCTGATCGGGGCGGGTCCAATTTTCCGTAGAAAAAGCATAAACCGTAATAACCTTAACACCCAGTTTGTTGGCTGCCTTGGTCACAGTTTGCAATGCTTCCATGCCAGCCTTGTGTCCGAAAACTCGCGGTTGCATACGTTTTTTAGCCCAACGGCCATTCCCATCCATGATAATGCCGATATGAGCAGGAATCTGTGTCGGAACTTCTACTTCCACAGCCTTATCTTTCTTAAAAAATCCAAACATGATCTTATTCCTATTCAAAAATCTATCGTTTCATTATACCATATTTCCCTATTTTCTTCTATCACTAAGCTATGTATTCTCAGGCACTCGGCTCAGTTTTCAAAAAAATAAGTCGCCTGATTGGGCGACTCAATTTTTTATAGGGAGATTATTATGAAAAAGTTTTAGGAGTTTAAGTTAAGGTCTTCTTAACTTATGCACTTAGTATACACTTCCTAGCTTAAAGTTTCCTTTTTATATTGCATACTTTTTAGGCCTTGTATTATCCTTTTTCACAACAATCGTAATATCAATCTCTCTTTTAAAACAATAGGTCTCAAATGCTAATTTCATCAAACTAAGTCTATCAGAACTAGTAGGTGTTGAATTCTTGAAACTTATTTTTCCACCCAAAACAGGACATACTATTTTCCTCCCTTTTGCATTATTTTCTATATATTCACAAAGGTCATACAACATTGAAAAATAGTCTCTAATATCTTCTAAAATCATCGTATCATTTTCATCAAAAGCAGCAATTTTAACTAAATAATATACAGAAGAATTATTTTGCATTGTTACAATTCGATTAGTCTCCCTCCTTACATTTTCTAAATCAAGCACATTAATTCTATTAAGAAAGTGAGAATATACAGACTTTGGACTAATTTTAGTTTTATCAACCGTTAAATCATCATCGGTTGCAATAACTCGGATATAATCATTATATTTCGTCTTAAAAATATCATCATAATAAATCTTTAGATTTAGTTTTTGTGTATTACTCAAAAATTTATATCGATTCTTCTTGTAAATATATGCAATTATAAATGAAACTAACAAGATTAATATTTGACAAATAATATATTTGCTAGGATCGTTTGGAATCAATGGCTGTAAAAATTGTATACTACCAAACCACGCTAATGTAATTGGTCCATACTCTTTAATTTTACTAATCATAATACTCCTCTACATTTCTATAATAGTATTTTGGAGGGTTCTGCTTCATATTTTCATTGAGATTATCTAATCGTTTATTATTTATATCATCTAAATCTATATCGCAAATATCTACATGAGTATTCTTCGATCCTTTATGACTTGAAACTACACGCTTATACTCCTCTTTATAAGGAACAAAAATTTGAACTCCACCCAACTTAGAATAATTTGTTATACTCGTCACGGCCATCAAATCTCTAGAGAGACTCTCAGAAATCTGGTAATAATACTTTATGTCTTTATTATTAGTAATTAGATGTATGACAGTTGGTTCTTCTTTAGAAATTTCATATTTCAAATCTATTGAAGTTGCTTCATAACAATTTAAAAAAGCGTGCTTATATCCTCTGAAATTAAATGTATGATTATATTCTTCTTTTGGAATGTACATTCTCCAATTAAGATTCTTGCTTTCGGGTTTACTATGCCTAAATTTATTGTATTCGTCTGGCGAAGGGTATATCTTTGGAATTAGTTGAATTTGAGCATCTTTATAGTCAACATCTTTAATTGTTGTTTTGAGTGGTATAATAACAATTGTTAGATTTAAGATTCTTCCGTTTATAAATATAAAATCTAATCCACCTACTATCAATGTTTTGGTCTTTACGGCATGCTTTACTACAGTAACAATATCTTCAATACTGATCCCTTGCTCAGGAAAAGAAATAATATCAGCATTATATTTATCTGATAAATTTAAAACAGTTACAATATCTGAAAGTGAAGATAAATTTTCTGTTGTCTTCATAAATGTATCTAATTTTTCTTCTGAAGAGTAAATATTTGCTTGAGCAAATCGAAGAGATGATTTTTGCTCATAATCTTCTAAAAGCACATCCTTATTTGCAATTTTTTTAGGATATCCATTATTTTCATTCCACTTTTTGAATAAACTATTTAGTTCCTCAAATTGGTCAGATTCTATTTTCAATTTTTGAAACTCTTCCTCACCAATATACTTGAATATCTTGTATAGTTCTTTTAATTGAATCTCATAGTTAAGTAAATATTTATTTTCTTGATATTTATATTTTGGTTTTCTAAAATTATCTTGTAAACTAACAAATAGCTCATTGTCTTTTTCTAAAAAACATTTATTTAATAAGTCTTCATAACATTTTACAAAAGTACCTATCAATTCATCATCAACAGATTTAATATTTTCTAGTTTATTGTAGAACATAGTTTTAGCTAGATCTTTTTCATCTAACTTCTGTAGATCTTGAGAAATTTTTTCTATCGTACATAACTGATACCAATAATCATATAGTTCTAAAAAAAATTCATCATCAACAAAATCATAAAAATATTTGAGAAACTTTTTTGATAGTTCAATATTCTTTTTATGATTTTCTTTTCTCATACTCCCATAAATAGAATAAAAAATTGTGGAAATTACTCTGCTTAAATGTTTTTTATCCTTGGATATTGTAAATAAATCTGATAATTTTGTAATATCTTTTGTCAAAATATATGCTTTATCAAACTCGTCTTCAAACTCTAGTGGATCAATAATCCTATGATTATCACTAGATAATCTTGAGGTTTCCTTTTCAAATTTTTTCAAATAATTTATATCATTCTTCTCACTTATAATAAAATATAGAGTCTTTTCAAAATTAAGATTTATATAAATATTTTTTTTCTTTAATTTTTCTTTTATTTTATCTAATTCTCCTTCGATATCATTAACAATTTCATTTTTATTATCATTATTAATTTCTTTTACGATAACAAAAGATATATCATCAACATACCTTCCATACTGTATGGGATTGTGTCTAGATTTTATCTCTTTGTCTAACTCTTTAAGATAAATATTAATTAATACATTACTAGGAAAAAAACCTATAGGTAAAACTTTTTGATCTTTCTGAGAAGATAGTTTTACTACGTACTCCTTAACAGTTTGTAAATCATTATATTTCTCTAAAACACTAAAAACATAATCATTTAATCTGATTACATTTTCACCTACTTCGCTAGCCGTAAGTAACTTTTTAATTTTATCTTCTAGTTCTTTTATATTAATGGAATAAAAACATTTACTGAGGTCTGTCTGCACTAAAATACCAGTCCTATTATTCTCAATCAATGTTTTCACTTCTTTAAAACTTGCATCTCTAAAATCAGAATAGGCTTCAAAATAAGGTTTGAAAATGGAACTTGTATTTTCAGAAACTCGATTTGCATATACATCATTAGATAATTGTCCATTATCTAATTCTCTACCTATAACTTCTACCCAAATTGCTCCTAATATCATTATTTTCAAATCAGATAGTAAGAAATAATTATATTCTATGGCACCATTTATTTTATTTTCTGCAGCAAAACTGATAACATTTTTTTCTCGTTCACATAAATTTTCATCATCTTTGTTATTCAGTTCTTCCTCAGAACGACTAATTTTTTTGAATAAGGGAACGGCATCTATAAAACAATTCTCTACATCAAATCGAGAATCTTTTATTTCATAATTAACATTTTCAATTTCCTCTTCTAAATATTCTCTAATTTTTAGAGAGTCTTTATCTGTATTACCAAACCATTTAACCCAGTTATACATATATCTTTTATTGTATCTTAATTCTGTTAAGATTTTGTTTGCTAAATATTTTTTGTTAACTAGAATATCTTTATTCATTTATCCTATAAAATCCCTTCACTTTTCATTATGAACCCAAAAGTCTCTAGCAACTTTCTTACAAAACTTATTATACTATTTAAGTGGTTTTTGTTCAATAATTATTAGTCTATAGACTTAATAGTCATGTTCATAAACAAATTCAGCGATATCTCATTTATCGAAAACTACTCTCTATAAGCCAAATAAAATTACATCAATATTATAAAATGTAATATTCTGCATCTATATTATATTCTATCTTGATTATTATCTTTTATTGACTATATGATAAATTTGAAGAATTAGCGATTATTTGATCATAAAAAATAAGCCGCCTGATTGGGCGACTCTATTTTTTATAGGGAGATTATTATGAAAAAGTTTTAGGAGTTTAAGTTAAGGTCTTCTTAACTTATGCACTTAGTATACACTTCCTAGCTTAAAGTTTCCTTAAGTATTTTTAAAAATCAAATTTTTCCATTTCTCCTGCCAATTTTTCTTGGATAAGCGTATTTGATAGAGCTTCATTCGGTCTTCATTATCTAAAAAATGAGGAGTTGGACGAACTTGAAAATTCAAAATATCCTCGAGTCCATAAGGAGTAAAGAATTCCAAAGCGGATTCTTCATTCAAGCGAAACCCAACTGCCGTACACCGTTCTGGATACTTACTCATAGCATCACGAGAGCTAGTATAGGGAGCAGTGTGAGGACTGTGCTGGTGCATATAGACTTGATTTTTTAATTCCCATTGGTACTGAGGAAAGTCCTCTCTCAGCTTTTTCTCTAGGGATAAGGTTTCCTCGTAAGAAATATCTGGATCAAAGAAAATGACATCCACATCTGTTTCACGGTCAAAAGCTGGTCTGTCTGACAAGAGATTCCAGATGAAATTTCGTACCGAACCTGCTGCCAACCACGAGTCTTTCAGACCAAGATCTCGGATGATGGTCAGAATAGCCATCATATCCAGATTTTCTCTGAAAGCCTCTAGAATTTCTTGCTCATTTTTCACTGTATTCATACCCTAAATGTTCGTAAGCCTTAGCGGTCGCAACTCGTCCTGAACGAGTTCGCATGATAAAACCTTTTTGAATCAAGTAAGGCTCATACATATCTTCAACTGTCTCACGTTCTTCTGCTATGTTAACAGAAAGAGTTCCTAATCCGACAGGACCACCACCGTACATCTCAATCATGGTGCGAAGGATTTTCTGGTCCACATAGTCCAAGCCTTCATGGTCAACATCTAGCATGGTTAGAGCCTTATCGGTAATAAGATCATCGATAATCCCATTCCCCATAATCTGGGCAAAATCGCGCACGCGCTTGAGGAGACGATTGGCAATACGAGGAGTCCCACGACTACGTAAGGCTAGCTCAGATGCTGCCTCATGAGTAATTTCCATCTCAAAAATATCTGCCGTCCGCTCGACAATTTCTGTCAAGTCAGCATGGGCATAGTATTCCATATGCCCCGTAATCCCAAAACGTGCCCGTAGAGGATTTGACAGCATACCAGCCCGAGTCGTCGCACCAATCAAGGTAAAAGGTGGTAACTCCAAATGAACACTGCGACTGCCTTCACCAGCCCCAATCATGATATCAATGTAGAAGTCCTCCATGGCACTATAAAGCACCTCTTCCACAGACATGGGCAAGCGATGAATCTCATCAATAAAAAGGACATCCCCAGGCTCTAAGTCATTCAAAATCGCTACCAGATCACCAGCCTTTTCGATAACAGGACCCGACGTCTGCTTGAGATTAACACCCAGTTCGTTTGCAATAACAAAGGCCATGGTCGTCTTCCCCAAACCTGGAGGCCCAAATAAGAGCACATGATCCAGCGCTTCATCCCGCATTTTAGCAGCTTCGATAAAGATTTGAAGCTGGTCCTTGACCTTATCCTGTCCAATATATTCACGTAAGTACTGAGGACGGAGCGTGCGTTCTACTAACTCCTCATCCCCCATTATCTCATTATCTAAAATTCTACTCATGGCTCTATTATATCAAAAAACCAAGCCACAAACAAAAAAGCCACCCGATTGGGTGACTCCCGAGTTTGGCATGTATGTGGTATAATATTTCACGGCACTGCTACACCGCCTACGAAAGGAGGTGAGATAGCCCATGATGGAATTAGTACTCAAAACTATCATCGGACCAATTGTGGTCGGTGTCGTTCTTCGATTAGTCGATAAATGGCTAAACAAGGACAAATAGTGTCAAAAAAGACCTCAAGCTTATTTGGTCGTGAGCTTGGGGTCTTTTCTAGCCTATGATATAGAACTAGTACTCAATTCCTTTTTATTATCCCATAGTTCACACATTTTGTCAAAGGTTTATATCCTCATCCATTAAGCTTCTCCAACTTTAGAATCTGTCCAATAAAGTTTATAAGATTAAGCAAAAGTTATCGAAAAATTATTTTTAGAATAGTCCCCAAAAGCTTGAAATAAAGCAAAAAAACTCCACCTGATTGGATGACTCCCGAGTTTAGCACCTATGTGGTATAATATTCTACGGCACTGCTACACCGCCTACGAAAGGAGGTGAGATAGCCCATGATGGAACTAATCCTTAAAACTATCATCGGACCAATTGTGGTCGGTGTTGTTCTTCGCTTAGTCGATAAATGGCTAAACAAGGACAAATAGTGTCAAAAAAGACCCCAAGCTTAATGTGGAAGTTAGCTTGGGGTCTTTTCTAGTCCATGATATAGAACTAATCCTTAATTCCTCTCCATTATCCCACAGTTCACAAAATTTGTCAAAGGTTTATATCCTCATCTACTTAGCTTGTCATTTATAAGCAAAAATAATGTTCATCATGCGTTTATCTGACAACAAATAAAGGAGACATGCCACCAAGGTAATCAGCCACACGGCATATACAGAAACTGTTAAAACCGTGAATTCCTCCATGATGATTAGTAGTAAATTTGCCAGATAATATCTCCCAACAACCGTTGTTAAAGTAAACAAACCTGCAAATGACAATAAAAAGGCAAGTGGTAGAGCAAGGATAAGTTCCTTCCGATATTTTCCTAAGAAGAGGACAATAATACCAGCAGACAATGTATAAGCAAAAGCAATTGCTCCATAAACAAGTCCCCAAGATAACATTGCAAGACTAGAGAAAGCAAAATCACCATCCATTAGCTCTAGGATAAGCATAGTCAAAAAAGTGAATTCACTGACTAGTAGATTAATCAACAAAGCAAGCATAAACTTCGCTTGGAGTAATTGTTTCAAATTGACAGGAATCAGTCTGAGATTTGAAATCGTTTTAGACACTTGTTCTATTCTTATCAAATCCACTAAAATCATGCTCGAAAAAGGGAGGAGAAAATAGTAGTTCAAAAAGAAGAAACCATTTTCTACATACCAGCCATTCACACTACCGTACGAATGCCCTTGATAAATCTGATGACCAATCATAAACTCTAACAAAAAGAGCAGGATGGCTACAAAGGGAATCATATACAGTATCTTTCGCCTTCTTAGTTTAGTCAATTCTAGCATCAACATTTATTCATCCACCTTTCTTAACCAAGATTTAATGGACAAGAAAGACAAAACAAGTAAAGATAAACCTAGTACAATAATCGATAAGATAGCTGGCTGTTGAAGTACCACTCCTTCTCTGTTTCCTTCCCAGATTAAACTGTTAGCACTTGTTACTGGACTGATATTTGGACTCGTCCTTGCTAAAAAAAATGACACTAAAACATACATGACGCCGACCAAATTTCCAACTATCTCCTTGCCTCTTACTTTTATCATGACCAAAGCAACTAAAGGAAATACTCCCATGGGAATTAAGACACCACTACTCATACAAAGAGAGAAGAATCTTAATAATAAAGACAAACTGACTGTTGAAGAAAAGCGAGATAGTAGTGCAAATAAGGAAACCGAAATATAGGTGAATAACATGATACACAGAGCGTTGATTTCAATATACAAAATCTTAGCCCAGAATGTCTTCATCAGATTTGCTGAAGCGAGTTTCAAGTTGTTCATGATGCGATAGCGATATTCTACACCAAATGCCTGTATTGTATAGGAAACACAATACAAAGGGAGAATCAAAAAGTTTAAATAAGACAAAGAAAATTTATAGACAAAGGGGAAGGAGTCAAACAAGCCTCTCGCATCATTTACATAATAACAGATGAGAACTAGGTAGAGGGAAACAACACCATATACGACAAAATTCAGTTTTTGATGCCTTTGTTTGAGAAATTCAATCTTCACTAAATCAAGCAATTCCCTCACCTCCTGTTACCCGCTTAAAGTAATCCTCTAAACTTTCATTGTTTTTATAAGAATATTCTTTTAGAACTATTCCGTTGTCTTTTAAGGCGTTAGATACAACCGCAATGTCAAAGGCAGGTGATTCTCCCTGAAGTTCAAGTTCTATATCCGAAAGAACACTAATCTGTTCTTGCAGGTTTATCCTGCAAAGCACTTCCTTAGCTTGAGAAGCATCCGAAACAATTAGGTGGATTTTCCTTTTATCTGCACCATCTATTAATTCCTGCATAGTCTTTTCAGCCATAAGGTGGGCATCATGCAGTATCCCAACTCTATCTACAAGCTTTTCAAGTTCTGAAATAATGTGACTGGATATTAAAATCGAAATGCCATGATTGGTACTGAGTTCCTTTAGATAGCGGCGCATTTCAAGGATACCAATAGGATCCAAACCATTTGTTGGTTCATCTAATATCAGAATTTTCGGCTGGTGCATAATAGCGTTAGCAATTGCCAACCGTTGCTTCATTCCCAGAGAATACTGCTTGAATAGTTTTTTATTTTCCCCATCTAATCCTACTACTTGTAACGCTTGCTCTACCTGTTTTAGCGAAATTCCTCTCAATCTTGCAAAAATAGAGAGATTTTCAGGTCCCGTTAAATTAGGATAAAAAGAAGCACTGTCCAATACCACTCCGATTTGACATAGCAAATCCTTAGAAAAGTCCCCTGAAAGTTTTTCAGATAGAATCTTCACTTCACCACTATCCATCGCTGTCAAACCTAGAATAGCTTTGATAAAGGTAGTCTTTCCAGCGCCATTTCTTCCTAGTAAGCCATAAATTTCTCCCTGTTTTAGCGTAAAGTCTATCTTATCTAAAATAATTTTCCCATCATAGGATTTTGATAAATTAGATGTCTGTATTACTGGATTTCTCATTTTATTCTCCTCCTAACATCTATACACCCACATCAAGAGATATAATAGAGTAGTTCCTATATAACTAGTTATATGAGAGGGTAATAGGGTATAGCAAACTTACAATCCCCCTTTAAGTCCTTCAATCTGTGACACAATCCATTATATAAATGTTACTTCACAAACGTTTAATAAATCAATCCTCCAGTCCAAGATTAACTCCACTAATTGTTGAAGCTTGTTGTATAATTCTCGAACCAAAATATATTGTGATTGATTTACAGGTTTTTCAAAAAAAGGAACCGCTTCCAAATAATTCTAAAAAGGATAATACAAAAATGATTTTACGAAACTTTACTAAAATACTCATATTAACCACCTTTTTCTTATCTTTACACTTGTAAGTGTACTACTTTAAATATTCTTTGTCAATAAAAAGCATTCTTTTTTTCAGTTTTTTTTATCTTTATTCTTTTAAGACTATTTTATGTTGAAAAGTTGAAAAATAGAGATTAAAAGTATATAATTAATCGTAAATTTATTTAAAGAAGGTTTAAAGATGAGCATATTATCTGATAAACTAAAAGCCAAGAGAAAAGAAAAAGGATTCTCACAAAAAACACTTTCCGAAGGAATTTGTGAGCAAAGCCAAATCAGCAAAATAGAACGTGGCAACTATATGCCTGCTGCTGATTTACTCTATAAACTTGCAAATCGGCTTCAAGTTCCCTTAGAATATTTTTTCGATGAACAGATTGAAATGACTTCCAATATAACACCGTTTAAGAAATTAGCAGAAAAATTACTTGAAGATCGTAATTACGAGGATTTAGAATACCTCTTAAACTTAGAAAAAGAAAAGTCTCAGTATCTATCTACTGAGGATGAATTTTATCTTCTATGGATTCAAGCGATTATCCTTTTCTACTTACATAGTTCCAAAGATGAAGCTATCGCCAGTCTAGAGAACGCTTTGCCAAAGCTTTCGGTCAGCTCATCTGTGTATCTTAAACTCCTCAATACTTTATCTAATTTTTATTTTTCTGTAGGGCGTGATGCAGAATACGAAGAAAATAACTCACTTCTTATCAGTTTGTATCAGGAAAAAGATTTAAACCACCAAGAGTATTTATTTGGTTATATTCGAGTTAAACATAATTTCGCCTATTATTTACACTCTAAAGGGAAGGAATTAGAAGCCGTCCAAGAAGCCTTAGAAACCATTGACTTTTGTAAACAAAAAGAGACCAGCTATCAGCTGGCGCCTCTTTTAACTATCGTTGCAAATGCCGGAAAAGATTTTTTAAAGCAGGATGAAATTCTTGACTATTATTTACAGGCTCGTGATATCTGTAAAATATACGAGCACAAGCTCATGATGGCTAAGATTGACCATTTTTTAAAAGATAAAGATAGATGACTTCAATCGTAATAAGTTATAATTACCAATTAGCTAGAAACGTAAAAGTGGAGAGGAACTAATGTCGTTTTCTCCACTTTTGTTGATATCCCCTCTTCCACTTGTATCCTGCCCAGCATGCTAAAGCAAGTAAAACTAAATTAAAGATGATAAAGAAAGTCGTAAAACCAAATAATCCATTCTGTGCCAAATCTTCCGTGTAAAGTTCAGTCTCTGTAAAGAACAGATAAATTCCATAGTCCTCCACGAAAATAAGAAAACTGACAAAACCAATCATAAGTCTGAGAAAAAAGTCTTTAAAACCAAAAAACGCATAATATCATGTTAAAATAAAAATCTTGATACTATGCGTTTTATTGTGGAAAGATTTACTTCATTTTCTCCTGAAATTGAGTTTTTGCCCAATTTCTCTTTTATGATATAATATTCTACGGCACTTCTACACCGCCTGCGAGAGGAGGTGAATTAGCCCATGATGGATACAATACTTAAAACTATCATCGGACCAATTGTGGTCGGTGTCGTTCTTCGATTAGTCGATAAATGGCTAAACAAGGACAAATAGTGTCAAAAAGACCCCAAGCTTATTTGGACGTGAGCTTGGGGTCTTTTCTAGCCTATGATATAGACACAATACTTAATTCCCTTTTATTATCCCATAGTTCACAAAATTTGTCAAAACTTTACATTCTCAGCTTCTTAAGCTTTAACCGCTTTACAACAAGACTTTCAAGTTTAAGAGAAAGTTAGGGATTC
>NZ_CAUQCJ010000038.1:0-16292 GCF_963516515.1 uncultured Streptococcus sp.
TCAACACAGCGACTGTCATTCGTCAAGGAGAAATCCAAGAAGTACCTATCGATGACTTGGTAGTAGGTGACGTGGTTAAATTAAGCGCTGGGGATATGATTCCAGCAGATCTTCTGTTATTTGAGTCACGCGATTTCTTTGTCCAACAGTCTGGCTTGACAGGCGAAAGTGATTCTGTTGAAAAATTGGCCTTGACCAAGGCAACAGTTCAACAAGCTGATAGTCTTCTCGAAGCCGAATCCCTGGCTTTTATGGGAACCAATGTCTTGTCTGGTAGTGCCAAGGCTGTGGTTTTAGCAGTTGGTGATGATACCATGATGGGGGCCATTGAGCAGACTCTGAACACCTATGATGAGCCCACTTCGTTTGAGCGGGAGATGAATAGTATCTCTTGGCTCTTGATCCGTTTGATGTTGGTCATGGTGCCCATCGTTTTCTTGTCCAATGGTTTAACAGATGGCGACTGGCTGGAAGCTGGCGTATTTGCTTTGAGTGTTGGTGTTGGATTGACACCTGAAATGCTTCCTATGATTATTACCGCTAGCCTAGCAAAAGGCTCCATTATCATGGCCAAGGAAAAAGTGGTTATCAAGAAACTCAATGCCATACAGGACTTAGGGGCGATTGATATCTTGTGTACAGATAAGACAGGAACTCTAACCCAAGATGAAATCGTTCTAGAATATCCCTTGGACATCCACGGACGCTTGGATTTGACTGTCTTGAGACGAGCTTATCTCAATTCCTATTTTCAAACTGGCTTGAAAAATTTGATGGACAGAGCCATCATCAAACGGACTGAAAAGGAAGCTAAAGAACACGCTATCCTCCAAAATCTGGCTCAAACTTTTCAAAAAATAGATGAGCTTCCCTTTGATTTTGAACGTAGACGGATGAGTGTTATCGTTAAGGATGAACACGAAGTTGTTAGTTTGGTAACCAAGGGTGCCCTAGAGGAAATGTTGACGATTTCCAGTTATGCGGAATACCAAGGAGTGATTACTCCCTTGACAGATGTTATTAGAGAAGAAATTTTAGCAGAAGTCCGACAACTAAATCAACAAGGTTTGCGTGTCTTGGGAGTGGCCTATAAGTCAGGTTTGAGGGAAGGTCATGCCTATACAGTTGATGATGAAGGGGATATGATTCTAACTGGTTATTTAGCCTTCCTAGATCCTCCTAAACCATCTGCAGCACCAGCAATTAAGGCTCTGTTAGAACATGGGGTTCAAACAAAGATTTTAACGGGAGACAACGAAAAAGTTACCCAAGCAGTCTGTGAAAAGGTTGGTTTGGATATCAATCAGATGTTGTTAGGGTCTGAAATTGATCAGATGAGTGATCAAGAATTGGCCCAAGCCGTAGAGGAGGTAACCGTCTTTGCCAAACTTTCTCCTGACCAAAAAGCAAGGATTATTTTGCAATTTAAGGCTAATGGTCATGCTGTCGGCTATATGGGAGATGGAATCAATGATGCTCCTTCTATGAAAGTTGCAGATGTGGGGATTTCTGTTGATACAGCAGTAGATATTGCCAAAGAAACAGCTGATGTTATCCTACTTGATAAGGATCTCATGGTGCTGGAAAAAGGACTTGTTGAAGGGCGTAAGGTCTATGCCAATATGACCAAATATATCAAAATGACAGTGAGTTCTAATTTTGGAAATATCTTATCCCTATTGGTCTCTGGAATCTTTTTACCCTTTTTACCAATGGCACCAGTCCATTTGATTATCCTAAATCTAGTCTATGATTTGTCTTGTATTGCCTTGCCTTTTGACAAGGTGGACAAAGATTTTTTGAGAAATCCGCATACCTGGGAAGCTAAGTCCATCACACGTTTCATGGTTTGGATGGGGCCTATCTCTTCTGCCTTTGATATTTTGACCTTTATTTTGCTCTATTTTATCATTGTACCCATGACGACAGGTCATGCCTATGTTCATGGAGCAGAGTCGGCCGTAGGATTTATTGTCTTGTTCCAGACAGGTTGGTTTATCGAGTCTATGTGGTCACAGACCATGGTTATCCATATGTTGCGTTCAGCTAAAATTCCCTTTTTACAGAGTCGTCCAGCTTGGCTAGTCCTTGTGACAACCTTATTGGCTGCAGCCTTTGTGACCTTCCTTCCCTACAGTCCTCTCGCAAGCCTACTTCATCTCACTCCTTTAAAACCGATTTATTTCATCTTTTTACTTTTCATCATTATTTTGTACATGATTAGCGTGACAATTGTGAAAAAAATCTATATCAAGAAATATCAAGAATGGCTGTAAATTTCATTTTGTCAAGAAAAAAGTACGAAAATGACGAAAAAAGTCAAAAAAATTTAAAAATAGGTCGCAAGTCGGATGTTTTTTATGGTATAATCCCATCTTTAACAGTTTTTTGAAAACAAAGAGCCCCTAAATGCTGCTATAACAGCTTTTCGGAGCTCTTTTTCTCTTTTAAAAAAATGCGTACTTTTTATCGAGATTTGGTTTTTTTAAAAATTTTTTTCATATTTTTTTCGCTTATAATCTCAAAATCAGTTTGGAAGCCAAATGCTTGGTGGAGTTGATCCGTGATAGTTGTTCTGGTGTAAGTTGGAAGATATCCTACTCCATAAAGATGTTTGAACTTATAATTGCGTAAGGTTTGGATGAGTTCTGAACAGGTGACTGTTTCTCCTATTTGTTTTTCCAAGAGACGATAAATCATTAGTGCTAGGAAACAAATAGTGAAATGTGCTTGAATCCTATCTGAACGGCTGAGATAAACTGGTCTGGCTCGTAGTTCCTGCTTCATGATACGAAAACTCTCTTCAATTTCCCACCGCCTTTGATTGATGGCTACAATTGTCTGAATATCTTCATCTAGATTAGTAGCTATAGCGTAAAGACCGTCATATTGAGCCTCTTCCTGAATTCGTTCCTCATCAAGAGTTAGAATCCTTTTCTCGGCGATTTCCCCCTCCTTAGTAGTACTTGTTTCTTTCAGAAATCTCTTAAAATCGGTTTGTCTCTTCTTGGTAGCTTGGCTGGGCTTGCCCAGTAACTTACTAGCCCGTTCAATCTGTTTCTCTCGTATCGTTCGATGATAGTCTTGATATTTAGTAGAAAAGGTCACAATCAAGCGTTGATTTGGTAAGTCTTCATCATAAAAAGGAGATTCTTTAAAGAAAAGTTGTTTTTTTAATTCCTCCCTGTGTTCTAGCTCATCCAGATTGTAAAAGATAGGATTCTTATCCCCAACCATTCGCCAACCACTTTTATCCAAAGCCCAATCTCTGTATTCTTTCTTTAACTTCTTGATAGATTGAGTTGTGACATAGGAACGTTCTCCAAAAGAATTGTACACCTTATTGGCTTTTGATGAGAGTCCAGCATCTGTACAGACTACAAATTTTGAAGCCTTGTAATCCTTGACAATCTTTCTTTCTAATGGTTTAAGAGTTGTTTGTTCATTTGTATTTCCAGGGTGGATACAGAAAGCTAGGGGAATTCCTTGTTTGTCCATAAAGAGTCCCATCTCCACAATTGGATTTAGGCGATGTTCTTTAGATGGGCCGTATTGTCTCAGAAGCCCCTCCTCATCTTCATCTTCAATTTCAAAATAGAAGTTAGTACAGTCATAGTAGAGGACTTCTGTCTGTCGTTGAGTCATCTTTTTTGAAGTTTGATAGGTTTGTTCTTGTATAAACTCTGTTTCATTAGAAATAACTTCAAGAGCCCGATAAAAATGTTGGAGTTCAAATTCTTTAGGTTCGAGTAATGTTTTTGAAAATTCTAGGGTAGATCGTTTTGAAGCAGGAGCTAGAATCCGTCCATAAATCAAGCGAGATAGGATCTCATCTAGAGAGAAATTAAAACGATGTCGTTTTTGGATTTCTTTGTTAATTCTAGGCAGATCTAATTGATGATAGAGGTCTTGTAGGAAGAGATAGCCTCCATGATATTCGTTCAATTGATTTTGTTTTAACTGTTTGTTTTGACTAAAGGTAATGAGGAAATCTTTATTTTCTTCTTTTTCTTTCTCGGTTAATTCCTTAGCACGTAAACGAGCCCACTCAAGAGGTTCCATATCAGGATGTTCTTTTAAGATTGTGTTATGATTGCCTAGGTTTTCTACGATAGTAGAAGTCCGTTTATTTCCAACCTTGATATCTTTAATAATAGCGTAGTTGATAGTGTTTTTTGACTTTGATTGTTTAACTCTCATCTTTTCATACCTCACTCCATTATAACAAAGTACGAGAAAGTACGCAAATAAAAAGTGGTAAAATTTGACAAGAAAATGCTCTTATATCAACCTTTATGAGGATTTTTTTACTTCATAACTGTCAAAGTCCCGAGTATAAAATTCCCTTTTTACAGAGTCGTCCAGCTTGGCTAGTCCTTGTGACAACCTTATTGGCTGCAGCCTTTGTGACCTTCCTTCCCTACAGTCCTCTCGCAAGCCTACTTCATCTCACTCCTTTAAAACCGATTTATTTCATCTTTTTACTTTTCATCATTATTTTGTACATGATTAGCGTGACAATTGTGAAAAAAATCTATATCAAGAAATATCAAGAATGGCTGTAAATTTCATTTTGTCAAGAAAAAAGTACGAAAATGACGAAAAAAGTCAAAAAAATTTAAAAATAGGTCGCAAGTCGGATGTTTTTTATGGTATAATAGACTAAACTGATAGTAACATGTAGCGAAAGGGGTAGGTACATGATCAAAATTTATACAGTCTCAAGTTGTACTAGTTGTAAAAAAGCAAAAACCTGGCTCAATGCCCACCAGTTAAGTTATAAAGAACAAAACCTTGGTAAAGAAGGAATTACGAGAGAAGAATTACTGGATATTCTAACCAAAACAGATAACGGAATAGCCAGCATCGTTTCATCTAAAAATCGCTATGCCAAAGCCCTTGGAGTGGATATTGAAGATTTGAGTGTCAACGAAGTCCTCAATCTGATTATGGAAACACCGAGAATTTTAAAGAGCCCAATTCTTGTAGATGAAAAACGCCTGCAAGTTGGCTATAAGGAAGACGATATTCGTGCCTTCCTACCACGCTCTGTCCGTAATGTAGAAAATGCAGAAGCACGTTTGCGTGCAGCTCTATAAACATCAAGGCTGGGAGCAATTCCCAGTCTTATTCTATTTTAATTTCAAAAAGAAAGAAGAAAGAAATGAAAAAAATAGTTCTTGTTAGTCTAGCTTTCCTTTTTGTCCTGGTTGGTTGCGGACAGAAAAAAGAAACTGGAAAAGCTACAAAAACAGAAAAGGATACGCTTCAGTCGGCATTGCCAGTTATTGAAAATGCTGAGAAGAATACAGTTGTAACCAAGACTTTGGTCTTGCCCAAGTCAGATGATGGTAACCAGCAGACCCAAACCATTACTTATAAAGACAAGACTTTTTTGAGTCTAACTATCCAACAAAAACGTCCAGTCTCTGATGAGTTGAAGACCTATATTGACCAACACGGAGTGGAAGAAACTCAAAAAGCTCTTCTCGAGGCAGAGGAGAAGGATGAGACCATCATAGAAGCTCGTAAATTAGCAGGATTTAAGCTTGAAACTAAACTATTGAGTGCAACAGAACTTCAAACAACGACTAGTTTTGATTTTCAAGTTTTGGATGTCAAGAAGGCTTCTCAGTTAGAATATTTGAAGAACATTGGTTTAGAAAATCTTTTGAAAAATGAACCAAGCAAATATATTTCAGACAGATTGGTAAATGGTGCGACAGAACAGTAGAAAATCCAAATAAATAGACTGCCTGAATTGTAGAAGGTAAGGAATTATGCTATAATGGTACTATTCTAAGGAAAGAGGGTGTTAGAATGGGATTTACTGAAGAAACAGTACGTTTTAAATTGGACGATTCCAATAAAAAAGAAATTAGCGAAACTTTGACTGATGTCTATGCTTCGTTGAACGATAAGGGCTACAACCCGATTAACCAAATCGTAGGTTACGTATTGAGTGGAGACCCTGCCTACGTTCCTCGTTATAATAATGCACGAAATCAAATCCGTAAGTATGAGCGTGATGAAATCGTTGAGGAATTGGTTCGCTACTACCTTAAAGGACAAGGAGTCGATCTGTAATCTATGAGAATTATGGGATTGGACGTCGGTTCAAAAACGGTAGGGGTGGCTATTAGCGATCCGCTCGGTTTTACAGCTCAAGGGCTTGAAATCATCCAAATCAATGAGGAGCAAGGCCAATTTGGTTTTGACCGCGTTAAGGAGCTGGTTGATGCTTACAAGGTGGAACGATTTGTAGTGGGCTTACCTAAAAACATGAACAATACAAGCGGACCGCGCGTGGAAGCTAGTCAGGCATACGGAGCAAAGCTAGAAGAGCTTTTTGGTTTACCAGTAGACTATCAGGATGAACGCTTGACAACAGTTGCTGCGGAACGCATGTTGATTGAACAAGCAGATATAAGTCGCAATAAACGTAAGAAAGTCATTGATAAGTTAGCAGCTCAGCTGATTTTACAAAATTATTTAGATAGAAAATTTTAATATAAAGGAGAGGCTATGTCACACGATCATAACCACGACCACGAAGAACGTGAATTAATCACACTAGTAGATGAGCAAGGAAATGAAACCTTGTTTGAAATCCTTTTGACCATTGACGGAAAAGAAGAATTTGGTAAAAACTATGTTCTTCTAGTGCCAGTTAACGCAGAAGAAGACGAAGACGGACAAGTTGAAATCCAAGCTTACTCATTCATCGAAAACGAAGATGGAACAGAAGGCGAATTGCAACCAATCCCAGAAGACTCAGAAGACGAATGGAACATGATTGAAGAAGTCTTCAACAGCTTTATGGAGGAGTGATACAGTCTGGGAGACTGTATCAGCCCAACTCCTAGAAATTGGAAGAGTTGGAACGTCCAGTGGACGTTTTTACCCCTGCGCTAGAAATTAGAAACGCAGGCAGTCCGGGGGACGTTTTTAGCCTGACGCTAAAAATAAAAACCGTCAGTAAGTTCGGGGGATATTTTTACCCCAGTTCCTTTAAATAAGAGAGACTGGTAAGTCTGGGGGTGTTTTTAGCCCAAGTTAATATTCATAGTAGCTAGTTATTAGCTAACCAGGTTAGAGGTCGGGACGAAAATCCTGGCCTTGTTTTTATTAGTCATCATGCTTTGATGTGGTAATTGATTGGACTTTTGTCAAGGAGATATATATGTTTGAAGTAGAAGAATGGCTTCACAGTCGGATTGGTTTGAATTTTCGATCAGGTTTGGGGCGAATGCAACAAGCGGTGGATTTGTTGGAGAATCCAGAGAAGTCTTACCCTATTATCCACGTAACAGGGACTAATGGGAAAGGCTCTACCATTGCTTTTATGAGGGAATTATTTATGGGACATGGCAAAAAAGTTGCGACCTTTACCTCCCCTCATATCGTCTCTATCAATGACCGAATCTGCATTAATGGGCAACCTATAGCAGATGCAGACTTCATCCGTTTGGCTGATCAGGTCAAGGAGATGGAGAAAACGCTTCTGCAAACCCATGATCAGTTGTCCTTTTTTGAATTGCTGACCTTAGTTGCTTTTCTTTATTTTAGGGAGCAAGAAGTGGATTTGGTTTTATTAGAAGTAGGAATTGGTGGCCTACTTGACACGACTAATGTGGTAACTGGAGAGATTGCTGTTATCACCTCCATTGGGCTTGACCATCAGGAGACCTTGGGCGATAGTCTAGAAGCGATCGCAGAGCAAAAAGCTGGTATTTTCAAGGCTGGTAAGAAGGCAGTGATTGCTAAGCTAGCTCCAGAAGCTAGCCTTGTCTGTCAGGAAAAAGCGGAATCTTTAGCTGTTGACCTTTATCAGGCAGGTCAGGATTTTTCAATGCTGAATAGTGATTTTTCAAGTTCGTTGCTGAATCTTTCGCAGTTGAAAATAGGTTTAGAAGGAGCCTATCAGCAGGAAAATGCGGCCTTGGCATTGCAAACTTTTCTTCTTTTTATGGGAGAAGGAAAGGAAGTTGTTGATGAACAGGCTGTAAGAAAGGCCTTGAAACAGACCCATTGGGCTGGTCGTTTGGAGCGTATTCATCCACAGATTTACTTGGATGGTGCTCATAACCTCCCTGCCTTGACTCGCTTGGTTGAGTTTATCAAAGAAAAAGAGCAGGAAGGATATCGTCCTCAAATCCTATTTGGAGCCTTGAAACGTAAGGATTATCAAGGGATGTTGGCTTATCTGACTGAAAATTTACCTCAGGTGGAACTCAAGGTGACTGGTTTTGACTATCAAGGTTCTCTGGACGAGACAGATGTAACGGGTTACGACGTCATTCCTTCTTACCGAGAATTTATCAGCAGTTTCGAAGAAAGAGCCGACGCGCAGGACTTATTGTTCATTACAGGATCTCTCTATTTTATCTCAGAAGTACGGGGCTGCCTACTGGACCATGAGCAGATAAATTGACCTCCTTTTTTGAACTTGTTATACTAGGGGAACTACCAGTTAGAAGAAACATTCTCTAAATCGGTAGCAGAAAGGAAATTCATCATGAAATTAAAAACATTCACACTTTCTCTTGCTTCTCTAGCAAGTCTTAGTCTCTTAGTAGCTTGTTCACAAAGAACTCAACAAGTTCAACAACCAGTAGCTCAATCGCAAACTCAACAAACTCAGCAATCACAACCTACTGTTTCATCGTCTACAGAAAATAGCAACCAGGCAGCAACAAGTTCTTCACAAAATACAGTTACAGCTCAACCAACTAATATTGATGGAACTTATACTGGTCAGGACGAAGGAGACCGTATCACTTTAGTGGTAACTGGAACAACTGGTACATGGACACAGGTAGAAACTGACGGAGATCAAGAAATCAAGCAGGTTAGCTTCGATGCCGCTAATCAACGCATGATTATTGGTGATGATGCCAAGATTTATACAATTAATGGCAATCAGATGATTATCGACGATATGGATAGAGACGCTTCAGATCGTATCGTTTTATCAAAATAGACTAGAAGGAGACTGGATTTTTCGGTCTCTTTTATGATTACTTAGAAAAATGACCATAAATACTTGCCTTCTACCGAATACCTGCGTTATACTAGTATCATACTCAATGAAAATCAAAGAGCAAACTAGGAAGCTAGCCGCAGGCTGTACTTAAGTACGGCAAGGTGAAGCTGACGTGGTTTGAAGAGATTTTCGAAGAGTATCAATTACCTGTTTTTAGCATTCAAACTATCAAGGAGGGGATATGAAATATAGGAAATTTCAATTATTGATGTCCAAGTATGGCTTTAGTCTTTTGATTATGCTACTTGAACTTTCTCTTGTTTTTGGTCTCTTTCTTTATTTAGGTCGCATGGCTCCTATTCTTTGGGTGATTCTCTTAATCTTTATGAGTATGGCGACCATTGTTGCTATTGTCAATCGCTCCATGGCGCCTGAAAGCAAAGTAATGTGGTTAGTGGTGACTTTTGTTCCTGTTATTGGTCCTTTGCTCTATATAATGTTTGGTGAAAGGCGATTGTCCAAAAAAGAAATCAAGCAGTTGGACAAACTTGGTTCCATGCATTTTCGGGAGGATAACAGTAAAGCTCTCCGCCAGAAATTGAAGGAAGAGGATAAGGCGGCTTACGGAGTTATCAAATCTTTGTTAAGTATGGATAGTAACGCCGATGTCTATGATCGAACAGACTCACAATTCTTTTCTTCGGGTGAAAGCATGTGGCAATATATGTTGGAAGACCTCAAGAAAGCTGAAAAGTTTATCTTTCTAGAGTACTATATTGTCGAAGAAGGTCTGATGTGGAATAGCATACTAGACATACTAGAGCAAAAGGCAGCTCAGGGTGTAGAGGTCAAGATGCTCTATGATGATATCGGCTGTATGGCGACTTTGCCTGGAGACTACACTATTCAGCTTCGTAGTCGAGGAATTGAAGCCCATAAATTTAATAAGGTAATTCCTCGTCTGACGGTGGCTTACAACAATCGGGACCATCGTAAAATTCTGGTCATAGATGGTCAGGTAGCTTATACAGGAGGCATTAACTTAGCCGATGAGTACATCAATCATGTAGAACGCTTTGGCTATTGGAAGGACAGTGGGATTCGCTTAGATGGCCTTGGTGTCAAGGCTCTCACCCGTCTCTTTTTGATGACTTGGTATATCAATCGTGGGGAAATCAGCGATTTTGATCAGTATCACTTGGAAAATCAGCCTTGTTTTAGTCAAGGTCTCTGCATTCCTTATGGTAGTGGACCCAAACCCATCTTCCGTACTCAGGTAGGGAAAAAAGTCTATCAAAGTTTGATTAATCAGGCTACTGATTCAGTCTATATTACAACGCCCTATTTAATTATTGACTATGATTTAACTGAGAGTATTAAAAATGCAGCTATGAGGGGGGTTGATGTCCGCATTGTGACCCCTTTCATTCCAGATAAAAAATTAATCCAACTCATCACAAGAGGAGCCTATTCGGATTTGTTATCGGCAGGAGTAAGAATTTTTGAGTATAGTCCAGGCTTCATTCACAGTAAACAAATCTTAGTGGATAAGGACTTTGCTGCAGTTGGAACCATTAACTTAGATTATAGAAGTTTGCTTCACCACTATGAAAATGCAGTTTTGTTATATAAAACGGAATCAATCACAGAGATTCAAAAAGATTTTCAAGAGATTTTTTCGGTATCGCAAGAAATTTTCCCTCATACGATAAAAAATAGCTGGTATCAAAAATTGATTAAGGAAATTGCTCAGTTATTTGCCCCTATCTTATAAGAAATCTAGGACTTAGGATACGACTGAGTCCTCTTTGTCTTGCTTTTTACGAATAGAAAGATATAGGGGAGAAACGATGCTGACTCAGAAGGAATTGAACTATATCACGACATTTAAACAGACGCATTTACATCGATTTCGGGAAATTGAAACCTTTGTGAAACTATGCAAAAAATCGCTCAAACAGCCATCGCAAGCTGACAATTCTAGGTCTTTTTGATATACTAAGACAGATAAATTGAATAGGAGAAACGATATGGCTGTATATGGCAGAATCGAAGAAGTATCCGAAACGATACAGAGTAATGAAATAGAAAATAGATTGGATAGGAACCTTGATTCTCACGCGGAAAAAGAAGAGCGTGTAGCTTTCCCATTTTTCAGACTCATCATTGGAAGTACGATTGCAACGGTTTTTTCTGTGGTGCTTCCTTTACTCTTAGATATGGTAAGTCCCTCTCAGGCGCAGGATTTGTATATTGGGTGGGCTTTGCATCAGGGAGGACAGCTATACAGTAGTTATTATTCTGGTCAAGGTCTTCTTTATTATTTACTACTTTACATTACCCAAGGAGGTATCCTTTTTGCCTTGGTAGAATGGCTAGCCCTCTTAGGAGGGGGGTATTTCCTTTTTTCTGCAACTGACTATCTGACAGGACAAAGGGATCAAGCTAAGCAACTTTTAACGATATTTTATATTTTGGTATCTGGTCTTGGTTTTGGAGGAGGCTATGCTACGATTTTAGCTCTTCCATTCTTATTTGCAGGCTTTTCTTTAGTAGCAGGCTATCTGTCAAATCCTAATAATGACAAGGGATTTTTACGTTTGGGGATTTTCTTGGCTCTATCATTTTTCATAGAACCCCTAACTAGTCTTCTATTTATTGTAGCGATAACTGTAGGTTTATTGGTCTTTAATATTGGACATGGACGCTTTATACATGGAATTTATCAATTTTTTACGACAGCACTTGGTTTTTCTCTCCTATTTTATCCTTTAGGCTACTATGTCATCATTTCAGGAGGTTTTGGAGAGGCTTTAAGTAGATTTTTGTATCCATTTACTTCTATGATTACTTTTACTAATCCCCAGTTAGTAGAAAATACTTTATTCTATGGTCTATTAACCTTTGGATTAGGAACCTTCATCCTTATTTTTCTCGGTTTGTTCCAATCTAAAGAATCTAAATTATATGTCATCTCAGTACCAGCTAGCTTTGTTTTCTTATTTGTACTAGCCTTGTTGCTTTTTTCTCAAGAACCTCTTCACGGTTCGCGTTTGATTCTAATCCTTCCATTTTTACTCCTTCTTTTGATGGCCAGTATTCGTGGAAAACATTCAGCTAGAGGAGCTCGTTGTCGGAGAAGAGAGGAAGTTCCAAATTTATGGAAAAAATTTATGAGGGGAAATCTCTACTTACCGATTCTAGTAGTGGTTTATCTAATTGCAGTTCCTTTTGTAGCTCGTTTTGTCTTGCATCCAGCTTCATATAGTGAACAGCATCAAGTAGTAGATAGAATAAGACAAGAGACGAGCGAGGGAGACCAAATCTATATCTGGGATTCCCATGTTCAGATCTATAAAGAAAGCCAGCGTTTGTCTGGATCCATGTTCCCATCCCCTCTTCTCTACACGAATACAGAAGAAAATAAAACTAGTTTGATCAATGATTTGAAAGAAAATCAACCTAAGGTGATTGTGGTGAATGATAAGGTGGCGCTCTTGTCTGAAGTAGAAACACTTTTAAAAGAAAATTACCAACAAGTAAAGACCGATTACTCAGAGTTTAAAGTTTATAAAATTAAACAATAAAATCAATATCTTGTGTATTTTTAAAAATTTTAGGATTTTTAACACAAGATATTGATTTTTCTTTTTAGAGTGGTATAATACTTTTTAGAAAGAACATTTTAGAAAAGAGCATGCATATGATTGCACTAGAAGAAAAAATTACAATTTTGCCAACTCTCTTCGTCGAGAAACGAGATGGGAGACGTGTTGTATTTGATGTGGACAAGATTGATAAGGCTCTCCACAAGGCGGCAGACAAGGTTATGGATGTGACACCCTTAGTCGAAAAACGCCTCAATGCTCTGACTGAGCGAATTGTCACAGAAATTCATAGTCGCTTTCCACAAGGGGTTAAGATTTATGAAATCCAAAATATTGTAGAACATGAACTCCTTGAAGCCAAAGAATATGCTCTGGCTGAGGAGTATATCACTTATCGGACACAAAGGGATTTTGAACGCTCAAAAGCGACAGATATTAACTTTAGTATCCATAAGCTTCTCAATAAAGATCAGGCGGTTGTTAACGAAAATGCCAATAAAGACAGCGATGTCTTTAACACCCAACGTGATTTAACAGCAGGAATTGTTGGGAAGTCAATCGGGTTGCAAATGCTTCCTAAGCATGTAGCCAATGCCCACCAAAAAGGGGATATCCACTATCATGACTTGGACTACAGTCCCTATACCCCTATGACCAACTGCTGTTTGATTGATTTTAAAGGGATGTTGGAAAATGGTTTTAAGATTGGAAATGCAGAGGTAGAGAGTCCCAAGTCTATCCAGACTGCGACAGCCCAGATTTCCCAAATCATCGCCAACGTTGCTTCTAGCCAGTATGGGGGGTGTTCAGCTGACCGTATCGATGAAGTCTTGGCACCGTACGCAGAGAAGAATTACCGAAAACACCTCAAAGATGCGGAAGAGTGGGTCTTGCCTGAAAAACGGGAAGATTACGCTTGGAAGAAAACCCAAAAAGACATCTACGATGCCATGCAATCTCTTGAGTATGAAATCAATACTCTCTTCACTTCAAATGGTCAAACACCTTTTACTTCACTAGGTTTTGGTCTAGGAACTAGTCGTTTTGAACGGGAAATTCAAAAAGCTATCTTGACTATTCGGATTAAGGGTCTTGGTTCAGAACACCGCACAGCCATCTTTCCTAAACTCATTTTTACTCTGAAACGAGGCCTCAACTTAGAGGAAGGAACTCCCAACTACGACATCAAGCAGTTGGCACTAGAATGTGCAACCAAGCGTATGTACCCAGACGTCTTGTCCTATGATAAGATTGTTGACTTGACTGGTTCTTTCAAGGTACCTATGGGTTGTCGTTCGTTCCTTCAAGGATGGAAGGATGAAAATGGTGTCGAGGTCAATTCAGGCCGTATGAATCTGGGTGTTGTGACGGTCAATCTTCCTCGCATTGCCCTCGAATCTGAGGGCGACATGAATAAGTTCTGGGAAATCTTCAACGAGCGTATGAATATCGCAGAAGATGCTTTGGTTTATCGTGTTGAACGCACTAAAGAGGCGACACCAGCGAATGCTCCTATCCTGTATCAATACGGTGCTTTTGGTTATCGTCTAGGTAAAGAAGAAAGTGTTGACCAGCTCTTTAAGAATCGTCGGGCAACCGTTTCGCTGGGTTACATCGGCTTGTACGAGGTAGCGACAGTTTTCTTTGGAAGTAGCTGGGAACACAATCCAGACGCCAAGGAATTCACGCTGGACATCATTCGTGATATGAAACGCCGTGTAGAAGAGTGGTCAGACCAATACGGCTATCATTTCTCGATCTACTCAACACCATCTGAAAGTTTGACAGATCGTTTCTGCCGACTAGATACAGAGAAGTTCGGCTCTATTCCTGATATCACAGACAAGGAATACTACACCAATTCTTTCCACTACGATGTTCGTAAAAATCCAACACCGTTTGAAAAACTAGATTTTGAAAAAGTTTATCCAGAAGCAGGTGCGTCAGGTGGCTTCATCCATTATTGTGAGTATCCAGTCCTTCAGCAAAATCCTAAAGCCTTGGAAGCTGTCTGGGACTATGCCTATGACCGTGTAGGCTATCTAGGCACCAATACTCCCATAGACCGTTGCTACAAGTGTGACTTTGAAGGGGATTTTGAACCAACTGAAAGAGGATTTGCTTGTCCAAACTGTGGCAATAGCGATCCTAAAACAGTAGATGTGGTCAAACGGACTTGTGGCTATCTAGGCAATCCTCAAGCGAGACCTATGGTCAATGGCCGTCACAAGGAAATCGCTGCGCGTGTCAAACACATGAATGGATCAACGATTAAAATAGCTGGCCATCAAGTAACAAATTAGAAAGAACTGAAATGGGAAAATATCAATTAGACGATAAGGGGCGTGCACAAGTGACCCGTTATCACGAGAAACACTCTAAAGGTGGAGCTGGTAAAAAAGAACGCTTGCTCAACCTCAGAGAACAATTTTTAAACAAGAATAAGAAGAAATAAAAGTGAGAGTCAGCTCTCGCTTTTCTCTTAGTGGGAGGTAAGGATGGAACTACGAAGACCAAGATTAGCAGATAAAGAAACAGTTTTAGAGATGATGGCAGAGTTTGAAAAGAGCCAATCAGCCCATGATGGAGGATTTTGGGATACAGAGAACTTTGTGTATGAAGAGTGGTTGGAAAGCAATCAGAATCAGGAAATGGGGATTAATCTGCCTGAAGGATGGGTCCCAGCAATTCAGTTAGTAGCTTTTTCCGGGAAAGGTCAAGCACTTGGATTTCTTAACCTCCGATTGCGCCTCAATAACTTCCTACTAGAAAAAGGTGGCCACATTGGCTATTCCATCCGACCATCTGAAAGAGGCAAAGGTTATGCCCAGGAAGCTCTCCGTCAGGGTTTGCAAGTTGCTAAGGAAAAGAATATCAAGAAAGCTCTTGTGACCTGTAGCGTGAATAATCCTGCTAGTAGAGCAGTCATTCTAGCAAATGGAGGTCTCATTGAGGATGTTCGTAATGGAGTCGAGCGTTATTGGATAGAGGTAGCGAATGAATAATCCAAAACCACAAGAATGGAAAAGCGAGGAACTCAGTCAAGGGCGTATCATCGACTACAAGGCCTTTAACTTTGTAGATGGAGAAGGTGTGCGTAACTCTCTCTATGTATCAGGTTGCATGTTTCACTGCGAGGGATGTTATAATGTTGCGACTTGGTCTTTCAATGCTGGCATTCCATACACTGCAGAGCTAGAAGAACAGATCATGGCAGATCTTGCTCAGCCCTATGTTCAAGGCTTGACTTTGCTAGGAGGAGAGCCTTTTCTCAATACGGGCATTCTCTTGCCTCTCGTTAGACGCATCCGAAAGGAATTGCCAGACAAAGATATCTGGTCCTGGACGGGCTATACTTGGGAAGAAATGATGCTGGAGACACCGGATAAATTGGAACTCTTATCACTAATTGACATTCTTGTAGACGGACGGTATGATCGAACTAAGAGAAATCTCATGCTTCAGTTTCGAGGTTCGTCCAACCAACGAATTATCGATGTGCAAAAATCACTTAAAAGTGGGCAAGTAGTCATTTGGGACAAGCTTAATGACGGAAAAGAAAGCTATGAACAGGTGAAGAGAGAGTAACTTTCTTCCATAGAATATTTAAATAAATGACCTATCAAAAAAGAAAACATTTTCAGGTAACTTCTAGAACTAACTTCCAGTTTCCCACACCCTAGCTTTTAGTATGAGAA
>NZ_CAUQCJ010000039.1:0-15463 GCF_963516515.1 uncultured Streptococcus sp.
TCTACCTTGGGTCAGTGTTTGAATGGGATTATTCCCAATATTTACAAGGGGCAGACATCTGGAGAATTTTTGATCAAGGGGCAAGCAGCCTTTGATATGAGCATTTATGATAAATCTCATCTGGTCAGTACAGTTTTGCAGGATACAGATGGGCAGTTTATCGGCTTGTCCGTGGCAGAGGATTTGGCTTTTGCTCTGGAAAATGATGTGACAGCTCTAGAAGAGATGAAAGGTCGTGTTCATAAATGGGCTGAAAAGCTAGACCTTCTTTCTTTACTGAATCAGCGCCCTCAGGATTTGTCAGGTGGACAAAAGCAGCGAGTTAGTCTAGCTGGTGTTTTGATTGATGAGAGTCCGATTCTCTTGTTTGATGAGCCACTCGCCAATCTGGATCCCAAGTCAGGTCAGGACATTATCGAATTGATTGACCAGATTCATAAGGAAGAGGGGACGACGACCCTTATTATTGAGCACCGTTTGGAGGATGTTCTGCATCGGCCTGTGGATCGGCTTGTCTTGATAAACGATGGTCGTATCCTCTTTAATGGGAGTTCTGACCAGCTACTAGCTACTGATTTATTGACACAAAATGGAATTCGAGAACCTCTTTATCTCACCACTCTCCGTCAATTGGGTGTGGATTTAGCTAAGGAAGAACAATTAGCAAATTTGGACAACTTGTCTATCTCGAAAGGTCAGGTTCAGTTGCGAACGGAACTGGTAAAAGAAACCCCAGAATTGCAGTCACTCTTTAAATTAGAGGATCTGTCTTTTTCTTATGATGATAGACCGATTTTAAAATCCCTACATTTGGATATTAAAAAGGGTGAAAAAATTGCCATTGTCGGAAAAAATGGGGCTGGGAAATCAACCCTTGCCAAGGCCTTAAGCAGCTTTATCCAGACGGAAGGTCGCTATCTCTGGGAAGGACAGGATATCAAAGGAGATTCTGTTGCAGAGCGGGCGGAACGAGTAGGCTATGTGCTGCAAAATCCTAATCAAATGATTTCAACCAACATGATTTTTGATGAGGTGGCTCTGGGACTTCGTTTGCGAGGTGTGGACGAGCAGGAAATTGAAACGAGAGTCTATGAAACTTTGAAAATCTGTGGTCTATATGAATTCCGTAATTGGCCTATTTCTGCCCTGTCATTTGGCCAGAAAAAACGTGTGACTATTGCATCGATTTTGGTCTTAGGGGCTGAAATTATTCTCCTAGATGAACCGACAGCTGGTCAAGACCAGAAGAATTATACTGAGATTATGGAATTTCTCGAAGAACTGCACCAAAAAGGTCATACAATTGTCATGATTACCCATGATATGCAATTGATGCTGGATTATTCTGATCGTACTCTTGTCATGGTGGATGGGGAACTGATTGCCGATACCGATCCAGCTAGTCTTTTGAGCAATCCTGAGCTGTTAATAAAAGCCAATCTAAAAGAAACTTCAATCTTCAACTTGGCTAAAAAATTCGACGTGGATCCACTTGCTTTAACGGCATTTTACAAAGAAAGGAGAGAAGGATGCAAGCTAAATTAATCGGTTACCAGCATAGAGATACTGTGATTCATCGCTTGTCAGGAGCTGGGAAACTCCTCTTTTTCATTCTCGTGTCATTGGCTGCCATGATTAGCTATGATACCAGACTGCTTGTTCTGATTGCCATCTTTTCGGTCTTTCTCCTCTATTTGTCAGAAATCCGCTTTAAAGATGTTTCCTTTGTGGCCGCTTTTGCGACGGTATTTGCGATTTTAAACGTCTTGATGGTCTATCTCTTTTCTCCCGAGTATGGGGTTGGACTTTACGGAGAGAGAAGTGTGATTTGGCAGGGAATCGGTGCCTACACTCTGACCAGTCAGGAGCTCTTTTATCTGCTAAATTTGGCTATTAAGTACCTTTGCACCATTCCTTTAGCTATTATTTTTTTGATGACAACCCACCCTAGTCAGTTTGCTTCCAGTTTAAATCAAATTGGTGTGCCTTACAAGATTGCCTATTCTGTCAGCCTGACCTTGCGCTATATTCCAGATTTGCAGGAAGAATTCTTTACCATCAAGATGTCTCAGGAAGCGCGTGGGATGGAATTATCCAAGAAAGCTTCTCTTATGCAACGAATCAAAGGCAATCTGCTCATTATTACGCCCTTGATTTTTAGCTCGCTAGAACGCATTGATACCATCGCGACCGCCATGGAGCTTCGCCGCTTTGGAAAAGAGAAAAAACGGACTTGGTATAGTTATCAGGCCTTGAAAAAAGGAGATTATCTTACCTTGCTCTTGGCAGCCTTGTTTTTAGTAGCTAGTTTACTACTTATCTTGCAGAATCAGGGACGATTTTACAACCCTTGGAAATAGTATTGTCAAAGTTTTCATTAGAGAAGTAAAGAGAAATTATTCTATAACTTTTTATTGATAGATTGTATGAGAAATAAAGTTAATAATTGTATACTTGAAACTTTTTGACAAATCATGAGTTAGTTTGTATATTTTATAGTAGAATTTACACTACAAAATCAAAGTTATTCAAATATAATCATTTTCAACTAAGTTCAGTGTCATAATGTAGAGACGATATAAAATAGTAAAAGTACTTAATTTAAATCGTGTTAATTTCACTTTGTGTAAACATGAGAAAATTTGAATGTAGATAATGATGGGAGAGGATTTGTAATGATCAGTTTAGAGCTGTTGTCTGAAGCAAGTAGTCTAGACGTCTATTTTTTTGAAAAAGAGAATCGAGAGTATTTTGAGCGGAATTTACCTCCTAGACCCGCTAACTATTTTGATTTAGAAGGTTTTAAAGAAATTACGAGGGAATTGTTAAGGGAACAAGAGAATCATGATGTCTACATGCATATTATAAGAGATTCGCAAGGCGTTATGGTCGGAAGAATTAATTTAAGTGTTTTAGAGAATAATCGAAAAACAGCAGAGCTTGGGTATAGGATTGGGGAAACTGTTAGCAATTTAGGTTATGCCAGCGAAGCGGTTAAACTCGTTTTAGAAAAAGCCTTCACGACTTATGGTTTCAATAGAATCATTGCAGGAACGGCAACAGGTAATCTAGCCTCTCAGAGGGTGCTTTTAAAAAATGGCTTCACCTTTAGTAGGGTTATAGAAAATGACTTACAAATTCATAATGAGTGGGTTCATACAGCAGTATTTGAGATAACGAAGTCATAATATCATCATTCCCAGTCCACAGATAGGTATAAAAGAGTAAGCAATTTTTGCAGATATTTAAGAATTTTCTCCTAGAAACCCTTGGAAGTAGCTTGAAAAAATTGAAAAAATCAAGTCGTTTCTATTGACAATGATTCTGAAAGTGTTATACTAAGAAAGTAGTTTCGCTGATTTACTTCAAACCTGTTGTGAGGTAAGTTAACGATGCCTTAACCACGCTGTTTGCTGAGCTTGACTCCGGGCAGTGTGGCTATTTTTTTGCAATGGTGAAAGGAAGCAAGTCATGACAAATCACATTGTATTATTTGAACCTCAAATTCCACAAAATACAGGCAATATCGCGCGTACTTGCGCTGCGACCAATTCTCCCCTCCACATCATCAAGCCTATGGGATTTCCTATTGATGATCGCAAGATGAAGCGGGCTGGATTGGATTATTGGGATAAGCTAGAGATTTATTTTTACGACAGTTTAGAAGATTTTATGTCCCAGATGAAGGGTAAACTCTATCTGATTTCAAAATTCGCAGAAAAAATCTATTCTGAGGTGGATTTATCGACTGACGAGGACCATTATTTTCTCTTTGGACGTGAAGACAAGGGCTTGCCTGAGGACTTTATGCGAGAACATCCTGAGAAAGCTCTCCGTATTCCTATGAATGATGAACACGTCCGCAGTCTCAATGTGTCTAATACCGTCTGCATGATTGTCTACGAAGCCCTCCGCCAGCAGAACTTTGCAGGTCTTGAGCTCGTTCATACCTATGAAGTGGATAAATTGAAATAAAAAATGAAAATGAAAATGAACAAAATGCTTGCGCTTGCAAGCGTTTTTTGTTATGATAAAAGAGTCTTCAGGGCAGGGTGTGATTCCCGACCGGCGGTGACTTTAACTAGGAAATGATCTTTTCCTTTTATACTTTGTTGACAAGCTTTGCCTAACCAGAAGTTATGCCTACAGCTTGTCGCCTAGTCTAAAAGAAAAATCTCTATTTCCTTCTCTTTAAAGAAGTCCGCGAGCGCAAGCTGATGTGGTGAGATTCCACAACCGACAGTATAGTCTGGATGGGAGAAGACGAAAGAATAGTTTTGTCTGTTCTGATAGATTTATAGCTAGACTGTAACCGCTTGCTTTGTTTTAATAGGGTGAGAGGAAAGATTTGGGATATAAAAAGTGAGAATAGATAGAGGAATCCTTTCTAACTTCTTCTGATTTTATAGAAAATTGGAGGAACCTGTTATGACAAACACACGTCGACTTTCGACCATTGCGATTCTATCAGCCATCTCATTTGTGCTGATGTACTTTGACTTTCCGCTTTTGCCAGCGGCGTCCTTCCTAAAGATCGAATTTAGTATCTTGCCAGTCCTTGTGGGCTTGGTGGTCATGGATTTGCCTGCTGCTCTAGGAGTTCTCTTGCTTCGCTCACTCTTGAAGTTGCTTCTTAACAGCCAGGGAGTGAATACTTACATTGGTTTGCCAATGAATATCGTAGCTTTGGGAGTTTTTGTCATCGTATTTGCTTTGATTTGGAAAAAGGAACGGACACCCCTTCGTTTCCTACTAGGATCTCTAGCTGGAACTATTGGCTTGACCGTGGCTATGTTGGTTCTCAACTATGTTTACGCTGTTCCTTTGTACGCTAAGTTTGCTAACTTTGATATTGGAAAAATTTTGGGACTTTCCAACTACCTAATGACCATGGTATTACCTTTTAATTTGATTGAGGGTGTTATCTTTGCCGTTTCATTCTGGTTGTTGTATGTTCTCTTGAAACCAACCTTAAAACATTATGAGAGATAAACAAACATTTTTAATGAAGGGCAGTTTTGCCCTTTTACTTTTCGTTATTCTTGGCTATATGGTCAAATTTTACCCTGAAACGCTGGTCGGTTTTGACCAACCGATTCAGACTGCCGTTCGAGGAGACTTGCCAGATTATTTGACTATTCTTTTCAGGGCCATCACACGCTTGATTGATATCCCAGTGATTATCACTTGGGTCGTCATTACAGCTTTTATCTTTTATCGTAAGCGATGGAAGATAGAAAGCCTACTTATGCTGGGGAATTTGGCTTTGGCAGGTCTTTTAATCGTGACCTTTAAAAACATCTACCAGCGCCCACGACCAGCTATCTTACATCTGGTGGAGGAGAAGGGATTTTCCTTCCCAAGTGGCCATTCTCTGGCTGTAACCTTGATGGTCGGTTCTCTGATTGTCATTCTCAGTCAACGGATGAAAAATCCAGTCTGGAGAAAAATCGTGCAAATCGTCCTTGGGTTCTACCTAGTCAGTGTGCTGGTATCAAGAATCTATCTGGGAGTTCACTATCCATCAGACGTCCTTGCCAGTCTCTGTGTGGGCTTGGGAGTCCTGTTTATCGAGTTTCCTTTCTATGACAAGCTTCGTTTCCAATGGCGATTTAAAGGCAAGCAGAAGTGATGGAAAAGATAAAAAATTGTACAAATACAAATAGAAGCATATGAAATATATACTTTAAACATGTTTTGGGATTTGATATATTTTAATAAATAAAGCAAGGAGGAAGAAAGTGTGGGTATGTTATTAGCGACACGCTTAAAAAATAAAAGAAAGGAATTAAAATTATCTCAAAAAGAATTAGCTGAGGGGATTTGTGAGCAAGGGCAGATTAGCCGTATGGAGCAAGGTAAATACTCACCTGGGTCAGAATTACTCTTTCAACTATCTAAGCGATTGAAGGTGAGCATGGATTATTTCTTTGAAGATACTGAGGTTTCTAGTTTAGAAAATATTGATAAGTTTAAAGAACTATCTAAGAAATTTTTGGATGAGAGGGAATATGAATCTCTCCATTATATCTATGAACTGGAAAAATCTAAACGTGCTCGTCTGTCTGCTAAAGACCAGATTTATTTGGACTGGATTGATACATTAGTTCAATTCCGTTATCTAAATCATCAAACAGAGGCAGTTGCGAAACTGGAAAAAATATTGTTATCTCTGAAAAAATCTGATTTTTACTATCTACAACTGGGAAATACCTTGGCTAATTTTTATTTTGATATGGGGCAGGAAGACACATATCAGGAACTCTATCAACTTTTAAAAGAGAACCTCCAGTCACTATCTGTTCATCATTTGGAACAGTTAGAATTGATGATTAAATTCCGATATAACTATTGTAGATATTTGTGGTTGAATGAACGAACATCTGAAGCTATAGAAGAAATTACAGAAACAATAGCTATTTGTAAAAGGTATAATAGTAGTTATCGATTAGCAGATTTGTATTGTTTATTGGGAAATATAAGCGTTGGATTTGCTGAAAGGGATAGGATACTAGGTTTTTATCAAGTATCTTATCAGCTTTACAAGCACGAAGAGAAGCAGAGAATGATGCTAGAAATTGAGAAGGAAATGAAATTATTGGAAAGTGAAGATTAAGAAAAAGATTTGTATTTTTAGATAACTTAAATTCATATTTCAAAAAAAATAAGAAAACACCATAAAAATTATTGACAAAGTAAAATTGATGTGTTAGAATATCATCATTAGTTTTTGATTTTGGTATTGGAACTTTGGGGATATATTGGGCGTTGTTAGGATTTCAATTTCCTTTTGAGCTGAAGAAGGAGGCAATCCAATGAATACTTTTCTGACCAATAAAAATTATCGGATGTTGCTGATTAATCAATGGGTTTCGTCATTTGGTGACACGTTGTTTTATATTTCCTTTATTTCTTATGTATCGGGATATAAATTTGCTTCATTAGCTGTTCTTTGTATAACAGTTTCGGAGACTTTGCCGCAGATTTCTCAGTTGTTCACAGGCGTTATTGCCGATTTTCAAAAAAATCGTGTTGCAAAATATATTGCTATATTGGCAAGTAAGTTTCTGCTTTATACTCTATTGACACTGTTTGTAACGGATAAGAACTTTTCTATGGGGATGGTTTTTCTTATTTGTGGCATCAATCTTTTATCAGATACCATGAGTTATTTTGCAGGTGCTATGATTTCTCCTTTGTATGTGAGGATTATAGGAGATGATATGACAGATGCTATGGGGTTTAGACAGGCAACTGCTGGTGTAGTTAATATTCTTAGCAACCTTACAGGTGGAGTTTTGATTGGGGTCATCAGTCTTCAGATGTTTGTGGGATTGAATGCTTTGACCTTTCTTTTTGCACTGTTGGGTGTGGTGTTTATTCGTACTTCTTTGAGAGATATTGAGGGACAGATGGAGGTTAGTAAAAGATTAACCGCAAAATCTTTTGGAGAGCATTTCCTCTATTCTATGAAGATATTGGCAAGTTTTCCAGCCATCATCAAATTAATATTCATTGCAGCTATGAACCAAGTGATTTTAAGCATTATTACCCCTTTAACGACTTTGATGTTAATCCATCATCCATTTATCTTCTTTGACACTGGGAAATCCATTGCAGCATTGTCAGTGGTTATTTTTTCAGGAACGATTGTGGGAAGTTTTTTGAGTGGAGGTATCCTAAAAAATATTCCCATAAAAATGATTGTCTACTTTGAAGAAATTATGCATCTCTGTATTCTCTTTTCTTGGTTGACCAATCATTTCCTTCTTTTATTGGTGGTTGTCTTCTTATGCGCGGTTGCAGTAGGAATGATGGGGCCTCGGATTTTCAACCTTGTATTCTCGATGGTTCCAGAAGAAGTCATGGGAACCATCCAGTCAGTGCTTGGAGTATTCAATGTTGTTGTACCAGGAATTCTTAGCATGCTCATCGTTGCCTTAGCGAGTGCTACAAACCTAAAAATCACAGTGCTTCCACTTTTTATTTTTGTATTGACTGCCTTAGCAATTGTGAAAGCAATGAAAATAGAGTAATAGTAGTATGAACTACTGTCTCTTTTTGGGTGGGAGTTCATTACCCATCTGATGTTCTCGCCAGTTTCTGTGTGGGGTTGGGAGTCTTGTTTATCGAGTTTCCCTTCTATAATAAGCTCCGCTTCCAATGGCGATTTAAAGGCAAACAGAAGTGAGCATCAAATTCCCTTGAGGAGAAAGAAATGAAAGTCAATATAAAAGCTCTTCATCCAACTCAACTATACTTATCAGAAACGAAACTAGAAGGCATTCAGACACTTTATCAGTCGGCAGAAAATCCAATCAGTATTCTTGCCTTTGGAGATTACTTGTTGATTACAGATGGGCATCACAGGACTTATCAGACTTTATTGGCAGGTCAAGATACGATTTCTGCTGAGTTTGATAGAGACGGCGGTAATGAACTATATCATCTCTATGCGCAAGCTTGTGAGGAAAGAAAGATTTACTCTGTTCTGGATTTAAAAAATCATATCTTACCTCAAGATGAGTATGAAGCAAAATGGTATAACTGGTGTGATGGTTTTAATCAAGCAGCAACTCTTTTGTTGAAAAGGAAAGCAGATGAAACAGACCCTACAAATAGATAATTCACTGCGTCTTGTTCCTTATTATAAGGTCAATCATTGTGAGGAAGCTTTTGCTTGGTATCAGGATGTGAACTTGGTTTACCTCGTAGATGGTGTGAAGAGACCTTACAGTCAAGAAACTTTGGAAGCTATGTATTCCTATTTGGATCAGCATGGTGAGCTTTTTTGGATTGAAGTCAAGGAGAAGGGTGAATGGTTTCCAATTGGGGATGTTACACTATCTCAGGATAATCTCCCCATTGTGATTGGAAATCCCGCTTACCAACATCGAGGACTTGGAAAAAAGATTCTAAGTACTTTGATTGAATTGGCTCGAGTAAAAGGATGGAAAGAATTGAAAGTCAAGGAAATCTACACCTACAATCATGCTTCTAGGAGGTGTTTCAAGTCGCTTGGATTTGTGGAAGATGGAGTAACAGAAAAAGGAACGAGTTTTATACTGAAATTAGTCTAATCTAACTTGTTTTTTAACTAAAAATCTGATAAACTAAGTAGTAATTGAATAGAAATCCGCAAGACTAGTAACTCAAGGGAAGTATATCAGGGAGGAGAGCCGTGACTGCAAGCTCTCTATATGAAAGCTGGGTGAATTCACTTGAGCATGGATTTAGAAATGAAGGTCTGACTTGTCAGATGAAAACGGATGGTACCGCGTGTCAACGCTCCGAGTGGAGTTTTTGGCATGTGGTTTTCTTTTTATCTACGAGAGACTGATGGAGGAATTATGTCAACTATTGAAGAACAATTAAAAGCGCTTCGTGAAGAAACGCTGGCTAGCTTGAAGCAGATTACTGCTGAAAATGAAAAAGAGATGCAAGATTTGCGTGTCTCTGTCCTTGGTAAAAAGGGTTCGCTCACTGAAATCCTCAAAGGGATGAAAGATGTCTCTGCTGAGATGCGTCCAATCATCGGGAAACACGTCAATGAAGCTCGTGATGTCTTGACAGCTGCTTTTGAAGAAACAGCTAAGCTTTTGGAAGAAAAGAAAGTCGCGGCTCAACTAGCTAGCGAGAGCATTGATGTGACGCTTCCAGGTCGCCCAGTTGCGACTGGTCATCGTCATGTCCTCACACAAACAAGTGAAGAAATCGAAGATATTTTCATTGGGATGGGTTACCAAGTAGTGGACGGTTTTGAAGTGGAGCAAGACTACTACAACTTTGAGCGTATGAACCTTCCAAAAGATCACCCAGCCCGCGATATGCAGGACACTTTCTATATCACAGAAGAAATCTTACTTCGTACTCACACGTCTCCAGTTCAAGCGCGTGCTATGGATGCCCATGATTTCTCTAAAGGTCCTTTGAAAATGATTTCACCAGGGCGTGTGTTCCGTCGTGACACAGACGATGCGACTCACAGTCACCAGTTCCACCAAATCGAAGGTTTGGTTGTTGGGAAAAATATTTCTATGGCTGACCTTCAAGGAACGCTTCAATTGATTGTCCAAAAAATGTTCGGTGAAGAGCGCCAAATTCGTTTGCGTCCATCTTATTTCCCATTCACAGAGCCATCTGTTGAGGTGGATGTTTCTTGCTTCAAGTGTGGTGGAGAAGGCTGTAACGTATGTAAGAAAACAGGTTGGATCGAAATTATGGGTGCCGGTATGGTTCACCCACGTGTCCTTGAAATGAGTGGTATCGATGCGACTGTTTACTCTGGATTTGCCTTTGGTCTTGGTCAAGAGCGTGTAGCTATGCTCCGTTATGGAATCAACGATATCCGTGGATTCTACCAAGGAGATGTCCGCTTCTCAGAACAGTTTAAATAAGGTTGAAATCTGAAATACAGTCCTAGTCAGGTATTCTTGAGAGAACTCGTTAGGACTGACTCGAAGAAAAAGAAAGGAATTGAAAAGGTCTTACTTGGTAGGATCTTACAATCAGAATTATGCTTGTATCTTATAAATGGTTAAAAGAATTGGTGGACATTGATGTTCCATCACAAGAGTTGGCTGAAAAAATGTCAACTACAGGGATCGAGGTAGAGGGTGTCGAATCACCAGCTGCTGGTCTCTCAAAAATTGTCGTCGGTGAGGTCTTGTCTTGCGAAGATGTGCCAGAAACTCACCTCCATGTTTGTCAGGTTAACGTTGGCGAAGAAGAAGCCCGTCAAATCGTTTGTGGTGCACCGAATGTGCGTGCTGGTATCAAGGTCATGGTGGCACTTCCAGGAGCTCGCATCGCTGACAACTACAAAATCAAAAAAGGAAAAATCCGTGGTTTTGAGTCACTTGGGATGATCTGTTCACTTGGTGAATTGGGAATTTCTGACTCAGTTGTACCTAAGGAATTCGCAGATGGCATCCAAATCTTGCCAGAAAATGCCGTTCCTGGGGATGAAGTCTTCTCATATCTAGACTTGGATGATGAAATCATCGAACTTTCCATCACACCTAACCGTGCAGATGCCCTTTCTATGCGTGGAGTGGCTCACGAAGTAGCAGCTATCTATGATAAGGCAGTCAACTTTAAAGAATTTACTCTATCAGAAACTGACCAAGCTGCAGCAGATGCTCTTTCTGTGGGCATTGAGACAGACAAGGCGCCTTACTATGCAGCTCGTATCTTGGACAATGTGACTATCGCACCAAGTCCACAATGGTTGCAAAACCTTCTCATGAACGAAGGAATCCGTCCAATCAATAACGTAGTGGACGTGACCAACTACATCCTTCTCTACTTTGGTCAACCAATGCATGCCTTTGACTTGGATACCTTTGAAGGGAGTGACATCCGTGTACGTGAAGCGCGTGCTGGTGAAAAATTGGTGACTTTAGATGGTGAAGAACGTGACTTGGACGTGAATGACGTAGTTATCACTGTCGCAGACAAGCCAGTAGCTCTTGCAGGTGTCATGGGTGGAGAGGCTACAGAAATTTCTGAAAAATCTAGTCGTGTTGTCCTTGAAGCTGCTGTCTTCAACGGAAAATCAATCCGTAAGACCAGCGGTCGCCTCAACCTTCGTTCTGAGTCGTCTTCTCGCTTTGAAAAAGGTATCAATGTGGCAACGGTTAACGAAGCCCTTGATGCAGCAGCTAGCATGATTGCAGAACTTGCAGGTGCGACGGTGCGTAAAGGTATCGTTTCAGCAGGTGAGCTTGATACTTCTGATGTGGAAGTTTCTTCTACCCTTGCAGACGTCAACCGTGTCCTTGGAACAGATCTTTCATACGCTGATGTCGAAGATGTCTTCCGTCGTCTTGGATTTGGCCTTTCTGGAAATGCAGAATCATTTACAGTCAGCGTACCACGTCGTCGTTGGGATATCACCATCGAAGCAGACCTCTTTGAAGAAATCGCTCGTATCTATGGATATGACCGCTTGCCAACTAGTCTTCCAAAAGACGATGGAACAGCTGGTGAATTGACTGCGACACAAAAACTTCGCCGTCAAGTTCGTACGATTGCTGAAGGGGCAGGTTTGACAGAAATCATTACCTACGCTCTAACAACTCCTGAAAAAGCAGTTGAGTTCACAGCTCAACCAAGTAACCTTACAGAACTCATGTGGCCAATGACCGTGGATCGTTCAGTTCTCCGTCAAAATATGATCTCAGGTATCCTTGATACCGTTGCCTACAACGTAGCTCGTAAGAATAAAAACTTGGCCCTTTACGAGATTGGAAAAGTCTTTGAACAAACAGGTAATCCAAAAGAAGAACTTCCAAATGAGATCAACAGCTTTGCCTTTGCCTTGACAGGCTTGGTGGCTGAAAAAGATTTCCAAACGGCAGCAGTTCCAGTTGATTTCTTCTATGCTAAGGGAATCCTTGAAGCCCTATTTACTCGCTTGGGACTAGAAGTGACCTATACAGCTACAGCTGAAATTGCAAGTCTCCACCCAGGTCGTACAGCTATGATTTCCCTCGGTGACCAAGTTCTTGGTTTCCTTGGACAAGTGCATCCAGTCACTGCTAAGGCTTACGATATTTCAGAAACGTATGTAGCTGAGCTTAATCTTTCAGCCATCGAAGCAGCGCTTCAACCAGCGGCTCCATTTGTGGAAATCACCAAATTCCCAGCAGTCAGCCGTGACGTTGCCCTTCTCCTCAAGGCAGAAGTAACTCACCAAGAAGTTGTAGATGCTATCCAAGCTGCAGGCGTGAAACGTTTGACAGATATCAAACTCTTTGACGTCTTCTCAGGTGAGAAATTGGGACTTGGTATGAAGTCAATGGCTTATAGCTTGACTTTCCAAAATCCAGAAGATAGCTTAACGGATGAAGAAGTCGCACGCTACATGGAAAAAATCCAAGCATCACTTGAAGAAAAAGTCAATGCAGAAGTGCGTTAAATCATCAATCCATCCTTCGGGGTGGATTTTTGCTTTTCAAATAACAATTCAGGATCAAAAATAGACAGTTGAGGAACAGAGAAGATAAATTGGAGTTTACCAGTGTATAATGGATTTATCACTAAAAACGCTCCAGGCCATATTTTACATAGCAATAGTCTTCTAAAAATGGACAGAAATCATTGTAAAGGCTATCAAAAAGGAGTATAATGAGTGCAAGACATTTCGGAGGTGAAAGATGCTAGAAGTAAGAAGTCTAGAGAAAAGTTTTGGACCCAAGCAAGTTTTGTTTGGTATTGACTTTCAAGCAAGACCAGGTCGTATTTTGGGACTAGTCGGAAAAAATGGTGCTGGGAAAACAACGATTTTCCACAGTATTTTGAAGTTTTTAGAATACCAAGGAGAGATTAATCTGGATGGGCAGGATATTCGTCAGGAGACCTATGCTCGGATTGGCTATCTGCCTGAAGAACGCAGTCTCATGCCTAAATTGACAGTCCTTGAACAAGTTCGTTACTTGGCGACTCTAAAAGGTATGGATGCCAAGGAGATCAAGGAAAAACTCCCTCAATGGATGAAGAGGTTGGAAGTGAAAGGAAAGCTGACAGATAAAATTAAGAGTCTGTCAAAAGGAAATCAGCAGAAGATTCAGCTTATTATTACTCTGATTCATGAGCCAGATTTGATTATCTTGGATGAGCCTTTCAGTGGTTTGGACCCAGTCAATACTGAATTGCTCAAACAAGTCATTTTTCAGGAAAAAGAGCGCGGAGCAGCCATTATTTTTTCTGACCATGTCATGACTAACGTCGAGGAGCTTTGTGATGATATTCTGATGATTCGAGATGGCCGTGTGGTCTTGCATGGACCAGTTCAGGATGTCCGCAATCAATACGGGAAAACGCGTCTCTTTGTTTCAAGTGAACGAAGCAAGGAAGAATTGGAAAATCTTCCTCATGTCAAACAGGTGAGTTTGACCAAACAAGGCAGTTGGAAATTAATCTTAGAGGATGAGAGCGCTGGAAGGGAACTCTTCCCAATCTTGACTCAGGGGCAATATATCGCAACCTTTGACCAGCAAGCGCCAACAATTGATGAAATCTTTAAACTAGAATCAGGGGTGGAAGTATGAGAAATATGTGGGTTGTAATCAAGGAAACCTATCTTCGACATGTCAAATCGTGGAGTTTCTTCTTTATGGTGATTTCACCGTTCCTCTTTTTAGGAATCTCTGGAGGAATTGCTTATCTCCAAGGTTCTTCAATGGCTAAAAATGATAAAGTGGCAGTAGTGACAACAGTGCCATCTGTAGCAGAAGGACTGAAGAATGTAAATGGTGTTAACTTTGACTACAAAGACGAAGCAAGTGCCAAAGAAGCGATTAAAGATGAAAAATTAAAAGGCTATCTGACTATTGACCAAGAGGATAGTGTCTTGAAGGCAGTTTATCATGGCGAAACGTCGCTTGAAAATGGAATTAAATTTGCAGTTACAGGTACACTCAATGAACTGCAAAATCAGCTTAATCGTTCAACTGCCTCCTTGTCTCAAGAGCAGGAAAAACGCTTAGCGCAGACAATTCAATTCACAGAAAAGATTGATGAAGCCAAGGAAAATAAAAAGTTTATTCAAACAATGGCAGCAGGCGCCTTAGGATTCTTTCTTTATATGATCCTGATTACCTATGCGGGTGTGACGGCTCAGGAAGTTGCCAGTGAAAAAGGCACCAAAATTATGGAAGTTGTCTTTTCTAGCATAAGGGCTAGTCACTATTTCTATGCGCGGATGATGGCTTTGTTTCTGGTAATTTTAACGCATATCGGGATTTATGTTGTAGGTGGTCTGGCAGCTATTCTGCTCTTTAAGGATTTGCCTTTCTTGGCTCAGTCTGGTATTTTGAATCACTTGGGAGATGCATTCTCACTGAATACATTGCTCTTTATTTTGGTCAGTCTCTTTATGTATGTGGTCTTGGCAGCCTTCTTAGGATCTATGGTTTCTCGTCCTGAGGACTCAGGAAAAGCCTTGTCGCCTTTGATGATTTTGATTATGGGTGGTTTTTTTGGAGTGACAGCTCTAGGTGCAGCTGGTGACAATCTCATCCTGAAGATTGGTTCTTATATTCCCTTTATTTCGACCTTCTTTATGCCATTTAGAACCATTAATGGCTATGCAGGGGGAGCAGAAGCGTGGATTTCACTTGCTATTACAGTGATTTTTGCGGTGGTAGCAACAGGATTTATCGGACGCATGTATGCTAGTCTCGTTCTGCAAACAGATGATTTAGGTCCTTGGAAAACCTTTAAACGTGCCTTATCTTATAAATAGAAGAGCCTCGCGAAAGCGAGGTTTTTTAGAGATAAAAAGAGTGGAATTGGTAAATTCCCAAACTAACTTCCACCACTAATCCAAGTGGAAGTTAATCTGATAAAAATTCTAAAAACCAGTGGAAATCCGTGTCAGGGTAAATTCCACTGGTTTTAATCATGCTTGATTTTATTGCTTTTGTAGCCAAAATGAATCGAAAAAAAGAGCGCACAA
>NZ_CAUQCJ010000040.1:0-15095 GCF_963516515.1 uncultured Streptococcus sp.
ATTGGCTTGAACACCTTTATTGTATCGCGTTTGGAGTTTTTTGGGTATAACCTTCAACACGCACCCGCATAGCGGGTGGTTTTTTTGTCTCGCACCTAGCGGAGCGAGACGGACTAATAGTCACATAAATAAAAACGGGAGAGCTGACGCATCAGTCCCTCCTAGACATAAACAAGTGTGCCCGTTTACTGAAGATATTAGATCATCATGCTACGCAACAAATTGTTGCCTGAAAATTCTTGAAATTTGTTTTGAGGCGAGTATAATAAGAATTAAATTAACATAAGGGAGGCATACGCCTATGATTGGTGACTTTTTAAAGCAACGTAGATTAGCAATGGGCTTTACTCAAGAATTTGTAGCAAACCAATTAAAACTAAGCCGCCAGGCTATTTCAAATTGGGAAAATGACTCTCGTGATATCAATGTCAGAGACTTAATAGCTTATGCAAAGCTACTAGAAATATCCTTCGAAGATTTAGAAGTTAGTTTAAATCAACCAAGTGCTTTAACTAAAGAAAGCATATCTAAAATATCAGATGGCGTTGTACCCAAGCATTTTAATTTAAAATTACAAAGACAAGAGCAGACTGAAGCTACCAGCACTCAAAAGCTTCACGTCAAAATCGAAGGAGATAAAGTTATCGGCGTTCATATTCTATTATCTTGCTTATTTTTGAATAAAAACAAGTTAATAATTAGAAACTGCCCTACTGCCTTTGATTTTCTAAATATACTCTATGAATTTGGAAAGAATGAGTTGTCTGATTCTTTCACCTATGAAGATACTATCGAGGTTAGCTCTAAAAGGATGCCTACAGATATTACATCTCTCAATAAAATTAGTAGAGCTAGCATTGGTACTATAACAGCTTTGACTTATCGCTATCACCATCTTTTATTTGCATTCCCTGGAGGAGATGACTTTTGCTTTAGACCTATTGACTTACACCTTGACATTCTCTCCACCGTAGCGAGCTACACCTATAACGAAGAGAATAAAATCTTTTATTCTAAGAAAAATGACTTACTAAATAAAAACATATCCTTAAATTGTTACGCAGATGGTAGCAAGAGTGTGGGAGCTTTTTTCAACGCTATTAGCTTGGCTTACTTTTATCCAAATGAAATTCGAATCAACGGGCTTTCGCCAGACCCTACTGTGTCCTATCTCATTACATTACTAGAGTCTTCAACTAATCGTACAATGCAATATCTAACATCTGATAAAATTGTCATTTCCAAAGTGGATTCTATTGAAATTAAAGATGCAGAAATCACATTACCTCCCGATATGTCTATGCTTGTATCCTATGTCTTGCTATTCTGGGATGAGTTAGAAAATATCATTTTTGACAATGTATTTATCAGAGATATTCCTCAAAGTTACATTGACCTTTTTACAAAATTAGGACTAGATATCATTGAAGACAAACACACAATTCAGTTCAAAAAAGCATCTCAAATAGAATCCGAGTACTTTGAATTTTTACGTTTAGGTGCTGCACCATTTATTACAAGTGATTTAGGTCCTGTTCTATCAGAATTTTTAGCCTTTCACAATATATCATCCATCCTATTTGATGAAGTATTTATTCAAAGAACCAATCATATTGCAGAATTACACAAATTGGGAATTAGAATAAAAGTTTTGAGTAACGGTGCATTAAAAACACAAGACAAACTATTAGATATTGACACAAATTTAAAAATGTATCATTTAAATGATACATGTGCAGGTATGGCTATCTTGATGGGAATCATTCAAGTTCATCTTGATAAAGTGATGCTATCAAATTTTGACACTGTTCTTCACGGATTCGGAAACATACAAAAGGTATTATGTTCATTAGGATATAAAGGAGAGATTTATGGATAACCTACACTTTTACTCATCAAAGAAATCTACGAAATTTCTGACATATCTTCCCAAGACAACTTGTTTCTTAGGTGCATGCACTGCTCAAAATCTAGCCCTTGGAATTGACTATTTTTCCAACAGTCAAATTAAAACTTTTTCTCCTTATGGTACCATTTTTAATGCACCATCCTTACTAAAGGATTTAGAAATCATTGCATTTGAATTGAATCATCATATCTTGATAGATACCAAACAAAAAGTATTTTATGATGAAGTTCGTTTTTGGAATCGTTCAGAGAGTTTTAAAAAGGTCATAAACGAAAATTTACAGATTGATACTTGTGTTAAGAGAGCAATAACTGAATCAGATTTACTAATCGTCTCTCTCGGATCCGTTGAAATGTGGTCTAAGTCTAAACACGTAATGAACATACTTCCAAAAAATCAGTTTTTCAACCCAGAGATTAAAAATGTTTATCTATCCTCTGACGATATTCTTAACTTTTCTAAGGAAATTATGCGAGTTGTACAACTTATTAACCCTAAAATTAAGATTCAATTTTCAATTCCCTATGTACTTCTTAAAGCTTCTGAAAAGTTTCATAATCTGCATTTGGCTACGACTGAAAATTATCGTATTATCAAAGATGCCATTATGGAATTAGGGGACGACTATTACTTTCCTGAATATGAACTATTCAAATACTATGTCGAAAAAAATAATCATCCTTTCCAAGAAGATGGAAGACATCCCTCTGTCAAGCTAATTGCAGATATATCTAAACACATTGTAAAAGAAATTAACAAGGATTATCTATTAGATACACCCAACAAACCATTTGCAATCAACAAAGTCGATAGCCGAGGTAAAATCAATGGTAAAGAATACTTATAGTGACGATTTACAACGTATCTTTAAAGCTCAGACTCTCCCATCGTCGCCTTTGATAAGAGAAGAAAAGAACTTATTTACTTTTTCACCCATTCAAGATGAGCTAGAGTATTTTAAAGAAAAGAAAGATGGTTTATATGTAAAAGAACAAATTTGTTTCCGAAATGTCTACCCTGCTAACTTAGTAAACCCTATCTCTACCCCATGCCAAACTTTAATTAGTTTATTTTCCTTCCGTGAAGAGAAATATGGACAAATTATTGAAACCTTTATCACAAAATTTTTAAATAAATGGATTCCTTTCGATAACATTTATATTATATGTCCAAAAATAACTGATATCCTTGGTCAACTGTACAATGTTACTAATCACATTATCGAAATTGATAAAAATCGACTTCAGTGTCATGTTCCTTTATCAGGGAATCATTACTACATTAAAATTTGTAGCAAGTACCACGATGGTTTGGTAACATTAGCAAATTTTGTTCTAATCAATTTTCAAGGAGGATTTCAGTCTCAATTAGACAGTGTCTTCTTTCCTTTACGATTAGATATGATTCGTGAACAGGCTAAGTCTATTTACGAGTCACAAACTTTTCTGGCTACCTACAATAGGTTATATAGACTGTCTAATAGCCATGAACTAGCACATTTTTTCATCAGTCAACTAGAAGCATTAAACTTTTTATTCCCAGAAATTGGAAAATTTGGCAATCATAGACACAGCTATGCCCTAAAAAAGGTAGCTAGGGAAATTTTTTTAGAGTGTGATATTCACAACATCTCAGTAGAACTTATTTTTAATGAGTTTCCATCGGTTAAAATCGAATTATTAAAACAATACAAGGAATACTCTCGAAATATCAATAAAGCGTTAAAGAAAGTCAAAAAGAATAGGGATACAATGGGGGCAGACTATGCCTATCAAACATTAGGGATCCCTTATAAACTCTACAAAAGTCAGATTGATCCCACTTACAAACTACCTGAATTGCCGAGCAACTTTGCTTATTATAGAGATTCGCATAAAAACCTCTATCAAAATCCAATAGAAAGTTATAAATAATCATGGCAAAACTACTTATCTTACACCCCTATCGTGAAACTTACACCGATATTTACTCTTGTCTTTCCAAAAATCATCACTATACACTCCTGATTGATGATAGCAAAGTAGAATCATTTGAAACAAATAAACCAACCAATGCCACTCTAGTTACTACCCAACATTATCCTGAAAAGAGAAAAGAAACCTCACAAGGAATCCTACAACGATCTCATTTCGATGCGATTGTTGCTTTAGATGAGTTTGATATGATATTGGCTGCAGAATTACGAGAACAATTTCATATTAAGGGCCAATCAGTCAATCAAGCAAAAACTTTCCGTGATAAAGACAAAATGACACAGAAAGTCAGTGAACTAGGTTTTAAAATCCCCCATTCTCGGAAAATATCATCTTATGCGGAATTGAAAAACTTTTTCAAACAACATGGAGATATTATTCTAAAACCTTTGGATGGAGCTGGTTCTGTTGACACTTTCCACTTAAAAAGTGATAACGACTTAACTCCTTTTAATTCCGATAACTTTTGGGGAGATAAGACTGTCCTTGTTCAAGAATCCATCTATGCAGATGTTTATCACATAGATGGATTTGTATCGCATGGAAATATCATTTATTGTGAACCGTCCCAATATATCTTCAATCCCTTGCTAATTAAAGAAGGAATTTCAGCTGCGGGAGTTTCCTTGGATTACACTTCAAAACATTTCAAAAAACTTGTTGATTACGCCTCTGAACTGTCTAAAAAACTCTACCCAGACGGAACATTTCTTTTTCACTTAGAGGTGTTTTACGATGGACACGAAATCATTTTTTTGGAGATTGCTTCACGCATTGGTGGTGCACGGATTCGTCAAAATCTACAATATAAACTGACCTACAATCCACTTGAGCTTCTCTTGACAGCCATCTGTAATGACACCTTACCCATACTTCCAACCGTATTTCCAGTTACTGGCTGGCTTCTAACTGCCAAAAAGGAGGGAGTCATCCAACAACTCCCAGAACTAACGGAAACGATAAAAGAACAGTACTCTATCTTTGACTATATTACTTACACGCAAGTTGGTAAACAATTGCATTCTGCTTTTCACAGTGCAGATGCTGTTGTCGGTTTTTCTTGTCATGGTTTAACATTCCGAGAAACAAAAAATAATCTCTTAGGAGCTGAGACTTGGGTGTTAGAAAACACGAGGTATAAGAAATGAAATATTTTATTTATCGCTTTTCTCCTGCAAGTATTGGTATTAAAGCAAAAGAAAATTTAGGTATTATCTGTCCTAGCAGACAAGAAAAAAATTATCTTTCAGTTGGATTTTTAAAGAACCAAATTTTTTGTATAGATGATTTTAGCCAAATTAATCTACTCTTTTTTTTCAAAGATATACAGAACATAGAGGATATTTTCACACTAGATGAAGGACTCATGCATATTGTCGGTATCTTAAAATCGCTTTTCACCTCCGATAAAGAGGCTTGGAAAATCGCTTATACTTATAAAGACAAGAAAATCATGCGCACTCAGCTGAGTGAACAAATCAGTCAGCCTCAACTATTGAACCCAAATGATAGTCTTCCTAATACCTTTCTGATTAAACCTAGATGTGAAGCTTCTGGCAAAGATATTCATATTATCTCTCAAATACCAGAGTATTATACAGCTGAGAATTTTCTTTTAGAAAGTCAGGAACAATTTGATACCATGTTTACTTGTGATGGTATAGCTATTAATGGAAAAATCCAATACTTTTTTACACATGAATATATAGGAAATATCCTAGATATTAAAACAACCTTCATCAATATCGTCCGTACAAACTCTCACTATAATAATCCCCTCTTCATTCAACGATTAAAAACTGAGACCCAAAAAGTATTGGACAGTTTAGGAACTGAGAAAATCCATCCTTTCCATGCAGAGTTCTTTTATAACTCCACTACAGATGAGATAAGCTTTTGTGAAATTGGAAAGCGGTTTGGTGGAGGAAATATTCCTTTGCTTATCAAATGTGCCTTTCAAATTGATATCCTAGATACTTACTGGAACCTTATAAATAGTGTTTCTATACCAGCAGAGATTCCAACATCGCCCAGTAAAATTGCACTGACTTTAGCTATTTTTCAGAATGGCCATCATCAAGCTCCTCCAAAGCTCCCTATCCCTATCGAATTTTTTAGAGAATATCCTGAAAAGATAAACTGTCCTGCTCATTCACTAGATGATTTACACTATCTCATCACTACTAGTGTAAAGAATGAGAAGGCATTTACACTCATAAACGAGCTACTTGAGGAATATAAGTATGAACAAAGAGAATAAAAATATCCTACTACTGATTATCAGGGGACAAACAACAAACTTGGGTAATATTATTTTTGATTATGCCAATAAACTATTAATCGCAAACCTTACCGTTCAATCCTCATTCTTTATGATGCTTTATCAGTCTAGCGAATCCATTGTTCGCTTACTATTTAATCTATTTGCAGGATATGTTGCTGATTTTAGCGATAGAAAACGTATGCTCATTCTAACAGATGTGATTGCTGCAATTGCAACTTTCTTACTATTTTTATTTTATAATCCGCAAAATATCTGGATATTGGTTGTTGTCAATATATTACTGGCTATTTTATTTAGTTTTAACGGCCCAGCTTATAAGGCTATTATAAAAGATCTTCTTTCCAGCGATGGAATCTTTACCTATAACTCTATTTCTAAAATAGTGGCTGAAATTGTTGGAGTTGGAGCGCCGCTAGCTTCCGTCTTTGTTATCCATCAATTTGGATTTAGATATGGTATGCTGATTAACTCTTTCTCTTTTATTATTTCAGCTTTGTGTGAATATCGTTTTCACATTTTACATCACCATAATACTATCCAATCAAAATTTTTTACTGGATTAAAAGAAGGTTTTACCTACCTCTATGAAGACAAAACACTCCTAACCATTTTAATTTCTTCCGCCTTTCTAAACTTCTTAGATGCGATCTATTCCTTCTATCTTCCATTCACATCAACCTTTTCTCAATTTCATCAAATTTTTGCTTATATTCTCGTTTCTCAATCTATCGGAAGTATCTTAGGAGCTCTTATCATCAGTCTAAACAAGAAAAAGATTGAACCGAGATACTTTCTTCATTTCTTATTGCCAGGTGCAGTTTCCTTAATACTTATTAATCTTTTTCAGTCCTCGCAAATTATCTTATTGATTCTATTTGCTCTATTCTCTACAACTGTTTCAATGTTCAATGTGAATTTAATGTCACATCTCCAAGTTTCTATAGATTCCAATTTCTTAGGACGCATTTTTAGCATTATATTCACTATCAGTGGTATCTTTGCTCCTTTCGGAACTATGTTTGCATCATGGATTGATTTTAAAAATTGGCAAATATTTCAATATATAGGTATTGTTCAACTGCTGATTTATATAATCAGTTTACTAGCACTTAATAAGAGTTCCCAAAAAAGTTAAATCATCCAGCTACACAGCACAAAATTTAGGAAGATTATTCAATTCCAAATTGAAAATCTTTTTGAAATAAGCTATAATAAATTTAAGTAGTGATAGGAGATAGGATAGTGCCTACAATCAGTTTAACGCGTGATATAAAGCTAACAAACGAAGATGCTTTAAAGATTTTCAACCATCAATCATCTGAAAAATTACAAGAAATATTGAGATCTATTGAATCACAAGATGCCTCCACCCTAACGGAAAATAAACTCATACTCAATGAAAATCAAAGAGCAAACTAGGAAACTAGCCGCAGGCTGTACTTGAGTACGGCAAGGCGACGTTGACGCGGTTTGAATTTGATTTTCGAAGAGTATCATTTCAAAATATTTATAACTCATCGCTCTTACAATAAAAAAATATCCTGCAAGTTTGTTCCTTGCAGGATTTTTGTTTCTGATTAGATTAAGCCTTCTAAGAGCCCCTTCATAAAGTTTTCTGAGTTAAACTCTCCAATATCATCGATTTTTTCACCAAAACCAATCAATTTTACAGGAATATTGAGTTCTTCACGGATGGCTAGAACAACACCACCTCGAGCAGTTCCATCAATCTTAGTCAAGACAATTCCTGTTAAAGGGGTAATTTTTGAAAATTCTTTGGCCTGTACTAAGGCATTTTGACCTGTTGACGCATCAAGTGCCAAGAAAGTTTCATGAGGGGCTTCTGGAACAACACGTTTGATAATACGACCAATCTTTTCCAACTCAGCCATGAGGTTATCCTTATTTTGTAGACGACCAGCGGTGTCAATCATAAGAATATCGATACCTTCAGACACGGCACGTCCCATGCCATCAAAGACTACGCTGGCTGGGTCAGCTTTCTCAGGTCCAGTCACAACTGGAACGTCCACACGACGCCCCCATTCAGCAAGCTGGGCTACTGCACCTGCACGGAAGGTATCTGCTGCAACCAGCATGACCTTCTTACCTGCTTGTTTGTAGCGGTGGGCTAGTTTCCCGATAGAAGTTGTTTTCCCAACACCATTAACACCGACAAAGAGCATGACTGTCAAGCCATCTTGGAAGTGGATACTTTCATCGTAGTTGCCATCCTTTTCATAAAGCTCAACCAATTTCTCAATGATGACACGGCGTAGTGCGTCGGGTTTCTTTGCGTTTTCAAGCTTGGCTTCGTAGCGTAGCTCCTCTGTTAAGTTAGAAGCCACCTGGACACCAACGTCACTCATGATCAGCAGTTCTTCCAGTTCCTCGAAAAATTCTTCGTCAACAGAGCGGAAATTGGCAAAGAAGGCGTTCAAGCGAGCACCGAATCCTGTACGAGTTTTCTTAAGACTGCGGTCATATTTTTCCTGAACAGTTTCTTCTACTTGAGGCATTTCTGCTTCAAGCACTTCAGAACTATTTTCTTCTACAGCTTCTTCGTGCTCAGTATTCTCTTCCTCTTGTACTTCTTCTGAGTTTGGCAATTCTTCGACTTCTTCTTGATGAGCCTCTACATCTGGCTCTGAATCCAGACTTTCTTCAACTGTGTCTTGATTTTCCTCTTCTTCGAGCACAGCTTCTTCAGCAATTTCTGCTTCTTCTTGAGAAACTCCCTCAGCTTCTGCAAGGGCAAGCTCATTATCTTCAGACAAATCAAGATTTTCCAGAGCTTCTTTTACAACTTCTTCGATTTTAGGTTCTTCTTTTTTTCCGAATAGACGGTCAAATAATCCCATATCTTAGTTCTCCTTTAGCACATATTCTTCGATAGCCCAGGCGATAGCCTCTTCATCATTGGTCATTGGAGTCACAACATTTGCGACCGCCTTAACTTCAGGAACAGCGTTTTGCATGGCAACACCGAGTCCTGCCCATTCAATCATAGAGAGGTCATTGGCCTCGTCACCACATGCCATAACTTGGCTTTGGTCGATTCCTAGATGACTGATTAGTTTTGCCAAACCTGTTGCTTTATGAACATTCTTTGGTGACCACTCTAGCAACATTTCACGTGATTTAAAGATTTCATATTGGTCAAACAATTCTGGAGAAATCTTCTGAATGGCTGCATCCAAGGGTTCTTGAGCAAAGGCAGTCACGCATTTGTTGTAGGTCATTTGACTAGACAAGTCTGCAAAGTCCACTGGAACAAAGGTCAATGCTGGATTGAATTTGGCATAAAGACTTTCTTGGTCCGATTGGATTTGATAAACAGTTCCTTCTGAAATGGCGTCAAGAGGCAGTGATAATTTCTCTGTTTCTTCATACAAGCGTGCTACATCATCATATGAAAAGACTGTCTTATCAAGGATTTCACCTGTATTTTTCTGAACTAATCCACCATTAAAAGTGATCGTATATTCATCTTCGTGGCCGTCAGTCCCTAACTCATGGAGAAAGAAGTCCATGGCTTTTAAGGGACGACCAGTTGTCAATACGACCTTAATACCACGATCACGCGCAGCTTTCAAGGTTGCTTTGGTACGATCCGTCAACCTTTTATCAGTAGTCAGCAAGGTCCCATCCAAGTCCAATGCAATCAATTTTATATCTGCCATTATAAGCCCTCCATATAAGCTATAACCGACTGGTCCTTATGATGACCAATCACAGTCTCTGCTAATTCTAAAATTTCAGGTCGTGCATTTTCAGGAGCTACAGGATGTCCCACAACCTGCATCATATGCAAGTCATTTAGATTGTCTCCAAAAGCCATAACCTGATCCATTGTGATACCAAGTTTTTTAGCTAATTCAACAATGGCCACTCCCTTATCGACATAGTCCAGAACAATATCAATAGATTCAAAGCCAGTTGTCATGGCCTTAACACCAGGAACATGTTCATTTACCCAAGCTTCTCCAGCTTCTAGCGTTTCTTCTGTGAAGTTGGTTGTAAATTTGAAAATGTCATCTGTGATAGTTTCCAAATTCGCTACTTTTTGAATATTTTCATTATAGTGCTGACTCACTTTTAAATAGGTCTCATCAACCGTATCTAGAACATAAGCTCCCTTTTTCCCCGTCAAGAGCAGTTTATTGATATCTACATAAGGTGAAGTTTTCAGCCTTTCAAAAGTTGATAGATAAAACTCACGAGACATGGTCGCTTCATACAAGTCCTGACCTTGATATTCTACCAAACTGCCATTTTCCGCGATGAAAATAATGTCATCACGAACATCAGCAAATAATTTTTCTAGAGACAGAAATCCGCGCCCCGAAGCTACCGCAAAGTAAATCCCTTTTTCCTTGTAGGAAACCAAGAGAGACTTGAGGCGATCCATATCAAAGCGCCCATTCCCATCTAGGAAGGTTCCGTCCATATCCGTTGCTACTAGTTTAATTGTCATCCTTCAATACTTTCTAAATCTTTTAACTTAACCGAAACAATTTTTGAGACACCTGATTCTTGCATGGTCACTCCATAGATGGAATCAGCCGCTGCCATGGTTCCCTTACGGTGGGTTACGACGATAAATTGGCTGTCCTTGTCAAAGCGGTTGAGGTAATCCCCAAAGCGTTTGACATTGGCTTCGTCTAGCGCAGCCTCTACCTCATCCAAGATAACAAACGGGATAGTCTTAACTCGAATAATAGAGAAAAGCAAGGCTAGAGCTGATAAGGCTTTTTCCCCACCACTCATGAGGTTGAGAGACTGGATTTTCTTGCCTGGTGGTTGAACAGAAATCTCAACCCCAGCTGTCAGCAAGTCTCCCTCAGTCAAAATCAGGTCAGCCTGACCTCCGCCAAACATCTGCTTGAAGGTCACTTTAAAGGACTCACGAATGGCCTCAAAGGTTGATTTAAAGCGTTCCTTAACCTCATCATTCATCTCTGTGATGGTTTCAAGAAGCAGGTTTTTCGCAGACAAAATATCATCTCGCTGACTATTTAGAAAATCCAGACGGTTGTGGACTTCTTCGTACTGTTCAATAGCTTCCAAGTTGACAGGCCCCAGTGAGCGAATAGCATTCTCTAAATCCTTAACCTCTTGCTCTGCCAGATTGAGGTTTTCCAATTCATGTGCCTTTTCTAGTGCTTCAGTATAGCTAATCTGATACTGGTCTGTTAATTGGCTTTGTAAATGGCGTAAGCGCTCGCTGACCTTTTCTTTCTTAGCTTCAGCACGTGTTTGCTTGCGAATCCATTCCTCATTCTGCTGGCGAGCCTGTTCCAAATGACTGGCAATATCATCCAGCTGACCTTCTATATCATCCAATTCAAATTGCTTGCGAATCAAACCTTGTTGGAGATTTGTTTTCTGAGATTTGGCTTCTTCGGCTTGTTGACTGAGCAATTCTGTATCAACCTTCTCAAGATTATCAACCTTTTCTTGAAGGAGGCGCTGGATTTCCTCTTGTTCGATATCTAAATTATCCAATTCCTTGCCTAAACGCTCAATATCAGCCACTTCATAACGTTTTTGCCCTTGCAGTTCTGTCTTAAGCAAGCGAGCCTGCGCTACCTCTTCCTGCAAGTTTTGATAGCGTTCTTGGATGGCATTTTTGTTAGACTTAATCTCTTCAATCTCAGCTTCCAGATTTTGCTTGTCACTGGCGATAGTAGTAAGGCGCTCTTGGCATTTTTCCTTATCCGTTTGCCAATCTCCCTCAGAAAGACGATTTAATTCTTCTTCTTGGAGTTTCCAAAGAGTTTCCAGTTCTTCAACTTGCTGACTGGTCTGCTGATAAGCGAGGGACAAGCCTTGCTCCTGAATACGAGCTTGCTCACCCTGAGATTTGATGTCTTCTAATGATTCGGTCAATCTAGCCATCTCATCTTGCAAAGTCTTCAAAGTCGCCTCTTCTGAACGCAAGCTTGCTTCTTCTTCAGCAATTTCTTTTTGCAATTGCTCCAGCTCTGGCTTGATGAAAATACTGTTATTCTGGCGATTGGCACCACCTGCATAGGAACCACCTGTGCGCAATTCTGTTCCGTCCAATGTTACCATACGAACCTGATAACGAACCTGGCGAGCTGCTGCACGCGCATGCTCTACAGTATCAAAAATAGCCGTCGTAGCTAGCAAGTTCTTGAAAATGGCTTCCAGTCTAGTATCGAATGTCACCAGCTCATCAGCCATACCCAGAAATCCTGGACTTGCAGCAATAGCATCTTGGTTCTGACTAGAAATCGTACGCGCCTTGATCGTTGTCAACGGAAGGAAAGTCGCACGACCAGCTCTATTTCGTTTTAGGAAATCAATTGCCTTGGTTGCCGCATGTTCATCTTCCACGATGATATGCTGACTGCTGACTCCAAGCGCAATCTCTAGGGCAGTTTGATAATGCACATCAAAGGTCAGATGATCACTGACTGCCCCAACAATCCCACCTAGGCGGTCTTTTTCTTGGAGAACACTCTTGACACCTGCATAAAAGTTACTATGGTTTCTAAGGATATTTTCCAAACTTTGGGCTCTAGCCTGCTTGTTTTTGAGACTATCCAGACGGTCAAAGAGTTGACTTTGTTGAGCTTGATAGGAAGTTTTTTGCTCCTCTTGCTCCTTTGCACAGACTTGGTAGTCGGCCAGTAATTTCTGAACCTGCTCCTTGGCAGTTTCAAGTTCTTCTTTTTGATGACCAGCCTTCTCTTTAGCTGTAGCCAACTGTTCTTTTAGCTTTTCTAATTGATCTGCTTGTTTTTGAGAAAGCTGACGACTATTTTCCAACTCGTTTTCGATACGGGTCAACTGGTTTGAGACATCCGCTTCTTCTTGTAAAAGGGCTACAAAGCGTTCACGTAAGAGCTCAATCATCTGATCTGGATCATCTGAAAAAGCCAGTAATTCAGCCTCTAATCGATTGAGTTTTTGATTATTTTGGACTAGATTTTCTTCCAAGAGGGCTAAAGAGCTTTCTTTTTCAGCCTTTTCCTGACTTAGTGCATTTCTCTTATCCTCTAAAGCAGCCAAACGGGCTTGTGCTTCCTGTTGATTCAGGGCTACTTGCTCGGACTCCAGTTTCGATAGGGCTAATTTTCTCTCTAAATCACTGATTAGACTAGTCAAGTCCATCAAACTGCCTTGGTCTTTGGCCATTTCAGCCTGTAAATCTTGGCGTTGTTTTTTAAGATTCTGATTTTCTTCTTCTAATTTTTCACGCTTTTGGTAATAACTAGTCAAGAGTTCCTGAACCTGAGCCAACTCTTCTTCTGTCGAGTCTAGTTCAGCCTTATTTTCCTTGATTTGAGCAACCAGCACGTCTAAATAAATAGCCTTACGTTGACCTTCCAAGTCTAAAAACTTACGGGCATTCTCAGCTTGCTTCTCAAGAGGCTTGATTTGATTATCCAACTCGTAGATAATATCTTCAAGACGGTCCAGATTATCCTGAGTTTGTTGCAATTTACTCTCAGTTTCTTTTCTGCGAGTCTTGTATTTCAAAACTCCTGCAGCTTCTTCGAAAATAGCACGACGTTCTTCAGGCTTGGAATTGAAAATCTCCTCAACCTTCCCTTGGGAAATGATGGAGAAAGAATCTCGTCCCAAACCTGTGTCCAAAAAGAGGTCATGAATATCACGCAGACGGACTTTCTTGCCGTCAATCTTGTATTCGCTATCTCCACTACGATAGATATGGCGTTCCACCCTGATTTCTTGACCAGCATCCTTGATAAATCCGTCATGATTATCCAGAGTCACAACTACAGAAGCATAATTGAGCGGTTTGCGACTTTCGGTTCCAGCAAAGATGACATCCGGCATCTTGCCCCCACGGAGACTCTTAACACTTGACTCCCCCAAGGCCCAACGCAGACTTTCTGTGATATTGGACTTTCCAGATCCATTGGGTCCAACAACTGCCGTCACACCTTGGTCAAAGACGACCTTAGTCTTGTCAGCAAAAGACTTGAATCCCTGAATTTCGATTTCCTTTAAATACATGAATCCAGCCCTTTCTCAACGGCATTTTTGGCAGCTTCCTGCTCTGCTAATTTCTTAGAACGACCTTGACCTTGACCAATACTCTTGCCTTCGACAAGAACTTCTACATCAAAGACCTTATCATGGGCAGGACCCGTTTCAGAAATCACCTGATAACGAATAGCCACATCCCCATTGACCTGAAGCAACTCTTGGAGATGGGTTTTGTAGTCTGTAATCATCTCAAATTCGCCTGCTTCAACCTTAGGAATCATGACTTGGTAGATAAATTCCTTGACCTTGGCCACATCCTTGTCCAAAAGGAGGGCACCAAGAAAGGCTTCAAAGGCATCACCAAGAATGGTATCACGATTGCGACCACCAGATTTTTCTTCCCCCTTACCCAACTTGATAAACTGATCAAACTGGCAATCACGCGCAAAACCAGCCAAGCTCTCCTCACGGACAATCATGGCACGGAGTTTGGACAAATCGCCTTCAGGCTTTTTAGGATATTTTTTATACAGATATTCTGAAATCAATAACTGTAGAACAGCGTCTCCTAAAAATTCCAAGCGTTCATTGTGTGAAATTTTTAAGAGGCGGTGCTCATTGGCATAACTCGTATGAGTAAAGGCAGTCTCCAGTAACTTTTTGTCTGCAAATTCGATTGCAAAATGGTTCTTTAGTACAGTTTGTAATTCTTTCATACCAACCTCTTTCTAACTGATAACAGTCCTTTTTATTATATCAAAAAAAAAAACATGAGTCACTTTAAAACGGGACTGGAGGGGATTTGGATATTTATCGAAATGAGATTTTCAGTTTTATACTCAATGAAAATCAAAGAGCAAACTAGGAAGCTAGCCACAGGCTGCTCAAAACTGCTTTGAGGTTGTAGATAAGACTGACGAAGTCAGCTCAAAACACTGTTTTG
>NZ_CAUQCJ010000041.1:0-15063 GCF_963516515.1 uncultured Streptococcus sp.
AATTTGCAGAAGCTAAGAAAGAACTCCAAGCCAAAGGAGTTCAATTCCCTATCCACTTGGACATGACTGTTGACCAAGCTGCTAAACAGATTGTCCAAGAGGCAAACTCTATGAAGCAATCTATTGAAGCAGCTTTAGGTGCAGAAAATGTTGTAATTGATATTCAACAACTTTCTACTGAAGATTATGACAATTCAAGCTATTTGGCTCAGACAGCAGCTCAGAAGGATTATGATCTTTACAACGGTGGTTGGGGTCCTGATTACCAAGATCCTTCAACCTACCTTGATGTCTTTAACGTTCATTCTGGTGGTTTGATGCAAAATCTAGGTTTAGAGCCAGGTGAAGCCAATGACAAGGCTAAGGCTGTTGGACTAGATGTCTACACTCAAATGTTGGAAGAAGCTAACAAGGAACAAGATCTTGCGAAACGCTATGAAAAATATGCTGAGATCCAAGCTTGGTTGGTAGATAGTGCTTTAGCAATTCCAAATGTTTCTAAGGGTGGAACACCAACATTGAGAAAAACAGTTCCTTTCTCTTCACCGTATTCATTAGCTGGTAATAAAGGTATCGAATCCTATAAATACCTCAAAGTACAAGATAAGACAGTCACAAAAGACGAATTTGAAAAAGCTAAAGAAAAATGGTTGAAAGAAAAAGAAGAATCTAATAAAAAAGCCCAAGAAGAATTGGCAAAACATGTCAAATAAGGATTTTTCAAGAAAAACGATGGTTTCGAAGGAAACTGTCGTTTTTATATAGAATGATGGAAAATTTTGAAGAAAAATCTTACATTTTTTATTTGTTTCTTTGATTTATGTTATAATGAATATAACAAAATATTATAAAAACTACTTTCGAAATCTCCCCAATGTTGATTGAAGTATGTATATGCTAGAGTGATTTTATAGGAGGGATGCCATCTGTTGGAAAAGTAAGATAAAATGTAACAAATGATAAGTTCTTCTTTATGTGAAGAGTTCTTATCTGCCTATTTAGTGATTTTTATGGAGGTAACATTATGGGCGCTATTATGGAGTTTGCAACAGAAAAACAGATTGCATCATTTCTGTCAACTTGTCGCATTGAAGGGCAAAAGAATTTTCTGATGGCCTTCAAGAAAAAGACATGGCTGAAATCCTTTATTGATTTCTTCGTTATAGGAGGAAGTTACTATGTTCAGTCGAGTGTGAAGCCTAAGATTCTGGCATTCACACTTAAGGGAATCTACTTGATGGACATCAGTGATGTGACTGAGAGTCGTTCTAATCACGTCGTAGAGATGCCTTGGAATCAAGTTCAAGATTTTACTTATAAGACAGTCTTGAATACAGTTAGGCTGAACTGGAACTATCAAAATGAAGACTGTATTTTTTCTGTGGATGTCGGTCAGCTTAGTCAGCATGTGGGTCAGTATCAATTTAACAAAGAGCATTATGACTATTTATCCCAACACGATTTCTTTCGGTTCAAGTAAATCCAAGTAATCATTTTCACAAAAGAATCTGGAGTGTTTTCTGGATTCTTTTTTAACTTTATTCGATAAGTGTATAGTTTGAAACTATAACTAGCTCTTGAAAAGAAGAAAACGAGTTGATGAAAATAAGTGGTACAATAGTTACTATAGATTTGGAGGAATTGTATGAGCAAGGAATTACACATTAACACAATTTTGGCCCAGGCGGGCATTAAATCAGATGAAGCGACAGGTGCATTGGTGACACCGCTTCATTTTTCAACGACCTATCAGCATCCAGAGTTTGGTCGATCTACTGGATTTGACTATACGCGCACCAAAAACCCAACTCGTAGTAAGGCGGAAGAAGTCTTGGCGGCTATTGAGTCAGCAGACTATGCTCTAGCGACTAGCTCAGGGATGTCAGCTATTGTACTGGCCTTTAGCGTCTTTCCAGTGGGAAGTAAGGTCTTGGCAGTGCGTGACCTTTATGGTGGTTCTTTCCGCTGGTTTAACCAAGTGGAGCAGGAAGGCCGTTTCCATTTTACTTATGCCAATACAGAAGAAGAGTTGATTGCTGAGTTAGAGAAGGACGTGGATGTTCTCTATATCGAAACGCCAACCAATCCCTTGATGTTAGAATTTGATATCGAAAAACTAGCAAAACTGGCTCATGCTAAGGGTGCCAAAGTGGTGGTGGACAACACCTTCTACAGCCCTATCTATCAACGTCCGATTGAAGATGGAGCGGATATCGTTCTTCATTCAGCAACCAAGTATCTAGCAGGCCACAATGATGTCTTGGCTGGAGTGGTTGTGACCAATAGTTTAGAACTATACGAAAAGCTTTTTTACAATCTCAATACGACAGGGGCAGTCTTGTCTCCATTTGACAGTTATCAATTGATTCGTGGTCTCAAGACCTTGTCACTTCGTATGGAGCGTTCAACAGCCAATGCCCAAGAAGTGGTTGCCTTTTTGAAGGATTCTCCAGCAGTTAAGGAAGTTCTCTACACTGGTCGTGGGGGCATGATTTCCTTTAAAGTAGCCGATGAAACACGCATTCCTCACATTTTAAACAGCCTCAAGGTCTTCTCTTTTGCGGAAAGTTTAGGTGGGGTAGAAAGTCTCATTACTTATCCAACGACGCAAACTCACGCTGATATTCCAGCAGAAGTGCGCCATTCTTATGGTTTGACAGATGACCTTTTGCGCTTGTCAATTGGGATTGAAGATGCTAGAGATTTGATTGCAGATTTGCGCCAAGCCTTGGAAGGATAAGACAAAGATGGGAAAATATGATTTCACAAGCCTGCCTAATCGTTTAGGGCACCATACCTATAAATGGAAAGAGGCGGAAACGGATAGCGAAGTCCTACCAGCTTGGATAGCAGATATGGACTTTGTAGTTTTGCCTGAAATCCGCCAAGCTGTGCAGACTTACGCAGACCAACTGGTTTATGGTTATACCTATGCCAGTGAAGAGTTGATTAAGGAAGTTCAAAAGTGGGAAGCGACACAACACGGCTATCACTTTGACAAAGAAGCTCTTGTCTTTATCGAGGGTGTGGTACCAGCCATCTCAACAGCCATTCAAGCCTTTACAAAAGAAGGCGAGGCAGTTCTGATTAACACACCAGTCTATCCACCTTTTGCTCGCAGTGTCAAGTTGAACAACCGCAGATTGATTACCAATTCTTTAGTGGAAAAGGATGGTCTGTTTGAGATTGACTTTGACCAACTGGAGAAGGATTTGGTCGAAGAGGATGTCAAACTCTATATTCTCTGCAATCCTCACAATCCTGGTGGACGTGTTTGGGAAAAGGAAGTGTTGGAAAAGATTGGCCAACTCTGCCAAAAACACGGTGTTTTCTTGGTTTCAGATGAGATTCACCAAGATTTGGCCCTCTTTGGTCACAAGCATCATTCCTTCAATACCATCAACCCTGACTTTAAAGAATTTGCTATCGTCTTGAGCAGTGCCACTAAAACCTTTAACATCGCTGGGACAAAAAATTCCTATGCCGTCATTGAAAATCCTAAGCTGAGAGTGGCTTACCAGAAACGCCAGTTGGCTAATAATCAGCATGAAATTTCAGGATTGGGTTATTTGGCGACAGAAGCTGCCTATCGATACGGTAAAGATTGGTTAGAGGAACTCAAGCAAGTCTTTGAAGACCACATCAATTATGTGGTGGATTTATTTGGAAAAGAGACTAAAATCAAGGTCATGAAACCGCAAGGAACCTACTTGATTTGGCTTGATTTTTCAGCCTATGACCTGACTGATGAAAGATTGCAAGAGCTGTTGAGAAATGAAGCCAAGGTTATCCTCAACCGTGGTTTGGATTTTGGAGAGGAAGGGAGTCTCCATGCCCGCCTCAATGTAGCTATGCCTAAATCTCTGCTGCAAGAAGTGTGTCAGCGGATTGTGGATACTTTTGCCAAACTTTAAAAATCGTTATAAAAATCCAGCCTTCTAGGAGAAAGTCTTCTTGGAAGGCTATTTTCATAGGCGAAAATATGGTATAATAAAAAGATAAGGTAAAGGTGAAAATATGGCTAAATTGATTCCGGGGAAAGTCCGTATCGAAGGCGTTGCCCTTTATGAAACTGGTAAAGTTGACATCATCAAGGAAAAGAACAATCGACTCTATGCTCGCGTTGCAGAAGAAGAACTGCGCTATAGTTTAGAGGATGATTTGGTTTTTTGTGCCTGCGATTTTTTCCAAAAGAGGGGCTACTGTGTGCATTTGGCAGCGCTGGAGCATTTTCTAAAAAATGATGAGCGTGGTCAGAAAATCTTGCAGGGGCTGGAAGAAGGTCATGAAGAAAAAGAGGCTGTTGAAACCAAGGTGACCTTGGGTGGCAAATTTTTAGAACGAATCTTGTGTCCAAAATCAGACCGCTCCTATGAGTTGTCGGCTGTCGGTCAGGTGGAAGTAGGAACCAATCATATCTTGTGGACCCTGAGAATCGGGCAAATTAATAGTCAAAAATACTATGTCATTCGGGATATTCCACTCTTTTTAAAAGTTATCGAGCAGAGAAAGCCTTATATGATTGGGAAAACCTATGAGGAATCCTTATCTTGGGAAACCTTTGATGAGGCTAGCCAAGAACTATTGATGTTCTTGCGGGGACTAGTGGAGGAAGGACTGGTTCCAGACCTCTTTTTCCAAAACCAAGGTCGGCACCTCTTTTTTCCTCTGACTTTTTTTGAGCAGGGTGTGAATTTACTGATGACCTTGCCCCATTTTCAATTTGACCATCAAGTGGATAGCTACCAGGTTCTACTTTTTCAGGATATGCATGCTGATGCTAATCTTTTTGCCTTTACAGTAACAGAATACTCGGATTATTTTGAAATGGAAATCAGTGAGAGTCCAAGGGTCAATGTCTTTTATCAGGGAGCTGTGCTTTTCCATAAAGGACAGGTTTATTTTCTAACAGACCAGCAGATGCGTCTTCTCAAGGAAATCAAAGCGTTGCCTTTGAATCAACATGGAAAGAAATACCTGCAATTTGATAGCAGTGACCGCGATAAATTGGCTTCTTGTTTAACTCTTTTTAGCCAGATGGGGACTGTCTCAGCTCCGGAACGCTTACAAATCAAAACGTTTTTGCCATCGTTTTACTTTGACAGGGAAGAGGATAATCGGATTCGTTTAGAAATCCAGTTTGATTATGGGGATAGACAGGTATCTAGCCGACAAGATCTAGAAAAATTACCATTTTCGAGTGACGCGGACTTAGAAGAAAGAGTTTTCCAAGTCTGTTTGGTAGCTGGATTTGAAGCAGACTTTCAATCTTGGCGTCAGGCCTTAAAAGCGGAGTCTGTCTATCATTTCTTCCATGACATCATTCCAGTTTTTGAAAAACTCGGGCATGTTGACCTATCAGACAAGCTTGAAGAACTTTATAACCTAGCTAGCCCTCAAGTGCAGATTGCCTCCAAGGGAAGTCTCTTGGAAATTCAGTTTGATTTTCAAGAGATTGCTCAAGAGGAAATTGACCAAGCCATGCAGGCCTTGGTTGCCAATCAAGATTTTTACATTGGTTCGTCTAATCAAGTCTACTTTTTTGATGAAGAAACCAAGAAGATTCGCCAAAATTTACAGGAACTGGGGCAGTTTGAATTAAAAGATGGCTCCTTGCAGGCTCGAAAATCCTTGGCCTACAGTTTAGCTCATCTCTTTGAAGGGCGAGACCGTGTTTCTTTTTCACAAGAATTCCAGAATCTGGCCCATGACTTGACGCATCCAGAGGACTTTCCTCGACAAGCAACTCAGGTTCAGGCTGATTTGCGAGATTATCAGGAAAAGGGAATCGGCTGGCTGCAAATGCTCCATCATTATGGTTTTGGTGGGATTTTAGCTGATGATATGGGACTTGGGAAAACCCTGCAGACCATTGCTTTTTTGACCAGTCAAGTGACAAAAGAAAGTCGGGTCTTGATTTTAGCTCCGTCGGGTTTGATTTACAACTGGGCAGATGAATTTCAGAAGTTTACCCCACAGTTGGATGTGGCTGTTGTTCATGGTTTAAAGGCTAGTCGTGAAGAGATTCTTGCCGAGAGCCATCAAATCTACGTGACTAGTTATGCTACCTTCCGTCAGGACAGTGAGCTTTATCAGGGGATGGCCTTTGACTTCCTTTTCTTAGATGAGGCTCAGGTCATGAAAAATGCCCAGACCAAGATTGCCCAGACCTTGAGACAATTTGTGGTGCCGTCAGTTTTTGCTTTGTCAGGAACTCCTATTGAAAACCATCTAGGTGAACTGTGGTCTATTTTCCAAATCGTTATGCCAGGACTTTTGCCAAGCAAGAAAGAATTTATGAAATTGCCAGCTGAGCGCGTAGCTCAGTTTATCAAGCCTTTCGTGATGCGACGCAAGAAAGAAGAAGTGTTGACTGAATTGCCAGACTTGATTGAAGTGGTTTATAAAAATGAACTGGAAGACCAGCAAAAGGCTATCTACCTAGCCCAGTTGCAACAGATGAGAGATAGATTGGCTCAGGTGTCAGATCAGGAATTTCAGCGTAGTCGAGTGGAAATCTTGTCTGGTCTGATGCGCTTGCGCCAAATCTGTGATACCCCTGCCCTCTTTATGGAGGATTATCAGGGAGCCAGTGGCAAACTGGATAGCCTTCGTGACTTGCTGGTACAGGTAGCAGACGGCGGACACCGTGTCTTGATTTTCTCGCAGTTCAAGGGAATGTTGGAGAAAATAGAACAAGAACTGCCAGACTTGGGCATGACATCTTTTAAAATTACGGGTTCAACCCCAGCCAAGGAAAGACAAGACATGACCAAGGCCTTTAACCAAGGGGAAAGAGATGCCTTTCTGATTTCCCTCAAGGCTGGTGGTGTCGGTCTGAACCTGACAGGTGCTGATACCGTTATCTTGGTTGACCTTTGGTGGAATCCTGCGGTGGAAGCGCAAGCTATTGGCCGTGCCCATCGGATGGGTCAGGAAGAAACGGTTGAGGTTTATCGCTTAGTGACCAAGGGAACCATTGAAGAAAAAATCCAGGAACTCCAAGAACAAAAGAAACATCTGGTGTCACAAGTATTGGATGGAACAGAGTCACGTGGCAGTCTGACCCTAGCAGAAATTAGAGAAATTTTAGGAATTTCTGAAGCCAGCACTTGAAAAATCAAGACAATACGCTATAATGAAGTGTTGAAAGGAAATAGAAAATGAAACAAGAACGATTTCCATTGGTGTCAGATAATGAGGTCATACTGACTGAGGTACCAGTCATGGACCTGTACGATGAATCTGACTTTATCAGTAATATCAAGGGAGAATACCGTGATAAAAATTATTTAGAATGGGCCCCTATTACTGAAGAAACACCAGTCAAACCGATTGAAAAGCGAGTAGAGAAACCTAAAAAGGCTCCTTTAGGGGTTAAAAAAGAAGGAAAGAGCTATGCAGAGGTAGCGCGTGAAGAAGCGCGTGCGGACTTGAAAAAGAAACGCTCAGCAAGCTATCTGACTAAGGACATTACTCCTACAAGACGCCATTCTCAGCCAAGTCTAGTTAGACAGGGAAATCAACCTACCGCGCCTTTCCAAAAGGAAAATCCTGGTGAATTTGTCAAATATAGCAAAAAATTGACCCAGTCTCATTATATCTTGGCGGAAGAAGTCAAATCTATCTCTACCAAGAATGAAGAAGTGTCAGCACCTGCTCCAAAGAAAAACAACTATGATTTTCTGAAGAAGAGCCAAATTTACAATAAAAAGAATCAACAAAAAGAACAAGAACGTCGGGTTGCCCAAGAGTTGAATCTGACCAGAATTACAGAATAGGGGAGAAAACATGCCAAAGACATATCATTTTATCGGAATTAAGGGATCAGGGATGAGTGCCTTGGCCTTGATGTTGCACCAAATGGGACACAAGGTACAGGGATCTGATGTTGAAAAATACTACTTTACTCAACGTGGTCTTGAGCAGGCAGGAATTACCATTCTTCCTTTTGATGAAAAGAATCTAGACGGTGATATGGAAATTATCGCTGGAAATGCCTTTCGCCCAGATAACAACGTTGAAATTGCCTATGCGGACCAAAATGGTATCAGCTACAAACGTTACCATGAATTCCTAGGTAGCTTTATGTGTGACTTTGTCAGCATGGGAGTTGCTGGAGCGCACGGAAAAACTTCAACGACAGGTATGTTGTCGCACGTCTTGTCTCACATCACAGATACTAGCTTCTTGATTGGAGATGGGACAGGTCGTGGTTCAGCCAATGCCAAATATTTTGTCTTTGAATCTGACGAATATGAGCGTCACTTCATGCCTTACCACCCAGAATACTCGATCATCACCAACATTGACTTTGATCATCCAGATTATTTCACAAGTCTAGAGGATGTTTTCAATGCCTTTAATGACTATGCTAAACAAATTACCAAGGGTCTTTTTGTCTATGGTGAAGATGCAGAGTTGCGTAAAATTATGTCTGCTGCACCAGTTTATTACTATGGTTTTGAAGCAGAAGGTAATGACTTTGTAGCTAGCGATCTTCTTCGTTCTACAACTGGTTCAACCTTCACCGTTCATTTCCGTGGACAAGACTTGGGGCAATTCCACATTCCAACCTTTGGTCGTCACAATATCATGAATGCGACAGCTGTTATCGGATTGCTTTATACAGCAGGCTTTGATTTGAACTTGGTGCGTGAACACCTGAAAACATTTGCTGGTGTTAAGCGTCGTTTCACTGAGAAAATTGTCAATGATACAGTGATTATCGATGACTTTGCCCATCATCCAACAGAAATCATTGCGACCTTGGATGCGGCGCGTCAAAAATACCCAAGCAAGGAAATCGTCGCAATCTTCCAACCTCATACTTTTACAAGAACCATTGCTTTGTTGGACGACTTTGCCCACGCTTTGAACCAAGCGGATGCGGTTTACCTAGCACAAATCTATGGATCTGCGCGTGAAGTAGACCATGGTGATGTTAAGGTAGAAGACCTAGCCAATAAAATCAACAAAAAACACCAAGTAATCACTGTTGAAAATGTTTCCCCACTCCTAGACCATGAAAATGCTGTTTATGTCTTTATGGGAGCAGGAGACATCCAAAATTATGAGTACTCGTTTGAGCGTCTCTTGTCTAACTTGACAAGCAATGTTCAGTAGGACGTTCCCATGGAAATTCCAATTAAGATCATTCAGGCAAGTAAGTCTGATTTGGCTGAGATAGAGGCACTTCAGGCATCATCTTTTCCAGCTGAAAAGCAGCAACCTTCCCATATCTTAGAAGAAAGTATCCGTAAGTCTGCGGATACCTTTCTTCTAGCTAGGGATGAAAATCAGCTTCTAGGCTATGTTCTAGGTGGTCCTTACCCACACAATCCGCAATGTCTAGAAATACATTCTTTAGTCATTGAGTCTGACCATCAGAGACAGGGCTTGGGCACGCTTCTTCTTGCGGTTTTGAAAGAGGTGGCAGTTGAGCTGGATTACAAAGCTATTCGTTTGAAGAGTCCTGATGAGCTGCTTTCCTATTTTGAAATGAACGGTTTTATTGATGAAGAAACTTCCCTTTATGCAGCTGGTCAGGGTTATAGTATGATTTGGTTTAATCCCTTTTATCTGGAGGCAAAATGAAAATCAGGAAAGCAAGATTAGAAGATTTGGGTCGGATTGTCGAGATTGAACTAGAGAATTTCTCGGTCGAAGAAGCCATTCCTCGATCTGTCTTTGAAGCGCATTTGCGAGAAATTCAGACCTCTTTTCTGGTTGCGGAAAAAGAAGGCAGAATCATGGGCTATATAGAAGGGCCAGTTAGCCCCCACCGCCACCTGCAAGATCAGTCTTTTACAGAAGAGATAGAAGACCATAGTCATGATTCTGGTGGCTATATCTCTGTGACCTGTCTTTCTATTGCCAAGGAGGCACAGGGTCTAGGACTGGGTCAGAAATTGCTAACAGCCTTGAAAGAACTGGCTCTTAAACACGAAAGAGAAGGTATTAATCTAACCTGTCATGACTATCTCATTGCCTACTATGAAAAACATGGATTTGTCAATGAAGGCCTGTCCCAGTCAACCTTTGCAGGGGAAACTTGGTATGATATGGTCTGGGAAGCTAATACTCTTCGAAAATTAAATTCAAACCACGTCAGCTCTATCTGCAACCTCAAAACAGTGTTTTGAGCTGACTTCGTCAGTCTTATCTACAACCTCAAAACAGTGTTTTGAGCAACCTGCTGCTAGCTTCCTAGTTTGCTCTTTGATTTTCATTGAGTATAAAAAATAAGTCAGAAAAGCATGCTAGGTTGCTTTTCTTTCGTTTTTAAGATATAATATTATGGATTGTCAACGAGGAGGAAAAACTTTTGAGTGAAAAATCAAGAGAAGATGAAAAATTAAGCTTTAAAGAGCAGATTTTACGAGATCTAGAAAAATCAAAAAGTTATGATCAGACTCTAGCAGGAGATGAAAGAGGAGCTTCTACTCCTATAAGTGGGCCCTCTGCTGAGGACTTGATGGCTGATTCCTTGTCAGCGGTAGAAAGTATTATAAATAATGCTCCAGTAGTTCCTAGTCATCCAAGTCGGGTTACTCCAGCAGTTCCTAGTCATCCAAGTCAGGATGCTCCAGTGACTCCTAGCCATCCGAGTCAGGATGCTCCAGCAGTTCCTAGCTATCCGAGTCAGGATGCTCCAGCAGTTCCTAGCCATCCAAGTCAGGATGCTCCAGTGATTCCTAGCCATCCAAGTCAAGATGTTCCTGCTTCACCAGCCAATGAGAGCGGACCAAGACCAGGACCAGGTTCTGTTAGACCTAATAAAGTCGAAAGAGAATATAATGAAACCCCAACAAGGGTAGCTGTGTCCTATAAGACAGTAGAGAAAAAAGAAGAACAGGCACGTCCAGAAGCACCGACGCCTGTTACAGAAACAGTGGACATCATCAGTGATACACCACGTCGTAGCCGTAGAGAAGTAGCAAAACCAGTTAAGACTAAGAAAGAGAAAAAATCTGGATTCAAGGCCTTCTTCATTTCTTTATTGATTTTTCTTGCCTTACTCTCGGCAGGTGGTTACTTTGGTTATCAGTATGTGCTGGCTTCATTAGAACCAGTTGATCCTACTTCAAAAGAATATGTAACAGTTCAAATCCCTGAAGGAGCCAGTGTTCAAGAAATTGGTTCAACTCTTGAAAAGGCAGGTTTGGTGAAACACGGTATTGTCTTTGGTATGTATACTAAGTACAAGAATTATTCAGATTTGAAGGCTGGATATTACAATCTGCAGAAGAGCATGAGTACAGATGACTTGATCAAGGAATTGCAAAAGGGTGGTACAGCTGAAGCACAAGAACCTGTACTAGCCAGCTTGACGATTCCAGAAGGCTACACGATTGATCAAATTGCCCAAGTGGTAGGTCAATTGCAAGGTAACTTTAAAGAGCCTTTGACTGCGGATGCTTTCTTGGCTAAAGTTCAAGATGATAACTTTATCAGTCAAGAAGTTTCTAAATATTCAAACTTACTAGAAAGCTTGCCTACAAAAGAAAGTGGTGCTCGCTACCGTTTGGAAGGTTTCCTCTTCCCAGCTACCTACTCTATCAAGGAAAGCACAACTATTGAAAGCTTGATTGACGAGATGTTGGCTGCCATGGATAAGACCTTGACTCCACACTATAGTACAATTAAGTCTAAACACTTGACAGTCAATGAGTTGTTAACCATTGCTTCATTGGTAGAAAAAGAAGGAGCGAAAACTGAAGATCGTAAGATGATTGCAGGTGTCTTCTACAATCGTTTGAATCTTGGTATGCCTTTACAAAGTAATATTGCTATTCTCTATGCTGAAGGAAAACTTGGTCAGAAGATTAGTCTTGCTGATGATACTGAAATTGATACAACCGTCAATTCTCCGTATAATGTTTATACAAACCAAGGTCTGATGCCTGGACCAGTAGATAGTCCAAGCGCGGATGCTATTGAATCAAGTATCAATCAAACTAAGAGTGATAACTTATTCTTTGTGGCAGATGTTACAGATGGCAAGGTATACTTCGCTACGAACAAGGCAGATCATGACCAAAATGTTGCACAACATATCAATAATAAATTAACGCAATCAAGTAGTTCAAACTAAAATTATGTGGTTTTCCACATAATTTTGTTTTAAAAAATAAAGTAAAAGAAAGTTGAGAAAAATGGCAGAAAAAACATATCCTATGACACTTGAGGAAAAGGAAAAACTAGAAAAAGAATTAGAAGAATTGAAATTGGTTCGCCGACCAGAAGTGGTAGAACGCATTAAGATTGCCCGTTCATACGGTGACCTTTCAGAAAACAGTGAGTATGAAGCAGCTAAGGATGAACAAGCCTTTGTTGAAGGTCAAATCTCTAGCTTGGAAACAAAAATCCGTTATGCTGAAATCGTCAATAGCGACTCAGTTGCCCAAGACGAAGTCGCAATTGGTAAAACAGTGACTATCCAAGAAATTGGTGAGGACGAAGAAGAGGTTTATATCATTGTAGGTTCAGCTGGTGCAGATGCCTTTGCAGGTAAGGTTTCAAATGAAAGCCCGATTGGACAAGCCTTGATTGGTAAGAAAACAGGTGATACAGCAACCGTCGAAACACCTGTGGGTAGCTATGATGTAAAAATCTTAAAGGTTGAAAAAACAGCCTAATGATTAAAGGGAGCAGAAGGAGGGAAACACCCTGATTACTCCTTTTTATACTCTTCGAAAATCTCTTCAAACCACGTCAGCTTCGCCTTGCCGTAGATATGTTATTGACTTCGTCAGTTCTATCTACAACCTCAAAGCAGTGCTTTGAGCAACCTGTGGCTAGCTTCCTAGTTTGCTCTTTGATTTTCATTGAGTATTAGCTTTAAAAAGAATTGGAGACTATATGAGTTCAAAAAAGAAGCAAAATAAGATGGAGCGTGGTCTGACCAATCGTCACGTACAGGTTATGGCCATTGCTGGAACTATTGGAACAGGCCTCTTTCTGGGGGCTGGTCGTTCGATCAGTTTGACAGGACCTTCGATTGTACTAATTTACCTGATTACAGGAGCTTTTATGTTCCTTATGATGAGAGCGGTAGGAGAAATGCTCTATCAAGATCCTGAGCAACATACCTTTATTAACTTTATTACTCGCCATTTGGGTAAGGGTTGGGGACATTTTGCAGTCTGGTCTTACTGGTTATCTGTTGTCTTTATTGGTATGGCAGAAATTACGGCTATTTCGCACTATGTTCAGTTTTGGTTTCCTTCATGGCCTAGTTGGTTAATTCAAGTTGGATTTTTAACTGTTTTAGGTTTGGTCAATCTAATAGCTGTTAAACTTTTTGGAGAAGTTGAATTTTGGTTTGCTATGATTAAGATTGTAGCTATCCTTGCTATGATTGTGACGGGTATCTTTATGGTTCTGACAGGTTTTGAGACACCTCATGGAGTGGCTAGTTTGGCCAATATCACGGATAATTTCTCCCTCTTCCCTAATGGGGGAATCAACTTTGTCATGGCCTTCCAGATGGTCTTCTTTGCCTACCTCATGATTGAGTTTATCGGGGTCACGACTTCAGAAACCAAAAATCCACGTCAGGTCTTGCCAAAGGCCGTTAAGGAAATTCCATTGCGTATCGCCTTTTTCTATGGTGGTTCTCTAATTGCTATTATGGCGATTATTCCATGGAGAGAACTAGCTTCAGCAGATTCACCATTCGTTACGGTATTTGAACTAGCAGGTGTCAAATGGGCAGCAGCCTTGATTAACTTTGTCGTCTTGACGTCAGCAGCATCAGCTCTAAACTCAACCCTCTACTCAACAGGTCGCCATTTGTATCAAATTGCTCAAGATTTGCCAAATCCTCTCTTAAAAGCGATTAAAGCGGATACCTTATCTCGCTATAATGTTCCTCAAAATGCAATTTTGGCCTCAACTATTTTAATTGCTACAGCTGCTTTTATCAATGTCCTACCAGGGGTTTCGGACGCCTTTGCCTTGATAACAGCTTCTTCATCAGGTGTTTATGTGGCTATCTATATCTTGATTATGGTGGCTCACCTTAAATACCGCAAGTCACCAGACTTTATGGCGGATGGCTATCTCATGCCCCATTATCGTTTCCTAAATCCTTTAACTATGCTCTTCTTTGCCTTTGTCTTTGTAACCCTCTTTTTACAAGAGTCTACATTTGTAGGAGCAATCGGTTCAGCTATTTGGATTATCGGTTTCGGGATTTACAGCCAGTGGAAATTTAGAAAATAGATTTGAAACTCATCAACTCAGGTTGGTGAGTTTTTGCTAGTTTGACAGTCTATTGAAATAAGACTATAATCAAGCTGTATCAGTTTTCGAGGAGGTTTAGATGTACTTTAGATTGGAAAATGAGGAATCCCAGAAAGCACAAGAAATTGGGAATTTGATTCGTGCTTATAACCGTTCAAAAAGAGAAGAAGCTGAAAGTGAGCCATTGAATATTTATGTTGAAGATGAAAAAGGCAATCTTCTGGCAGGCTTGGTGGCTGAGACTTTTGGAAATTGGTTGGAAATTGAGTATTTGTTTGTAAAAGAGGAACTGCGAGGGCAAGGAATCGGTTCAAAACTATTGCAACAGGCTGAAAGGGAAGCTAAGAATCGAAACTGTCGTTTTTCCTTTGTCAATACTTATCAGTTCCAGGCACCAGACTTTTATCAGAAACATGGCTACAAGGAAGTCTTTGCTTTGAAAAACTATCCCTACACAGGACAAAGATTTTATTACCAAAAGGATTTGTAAGTAGAATATGAAATCAAGGGGGCTTGACATAAGTATGGAGGTGGACTGCTGGATATAATACTGGATATGGGCAATGTTTAAGGAGATTCTCGATCAGTAGCAGTTAGAACCTAGAAATTGTGTCTGTCTAGACGATATTGAGGATAATACAATCGCAGCTGAGAAATTGGGAATCAAGGTCTATAAGGTTAAGAAAAGAAGCGATGCCGTCGATTTTTTGAAAAAAATTGAATAAGCAGAAAACTCTCTATTATTTTGTGGTAGAGGTTTTTTGTTAATAAAATTTTACAAAATGACATTTATATATTGCATTAAGTTAGATA
>NZ_CAUQCJ010000042.1:0-14779 GCF_963516515.1 uncultured Streptococcus sp.
ATCAGCCTGATATTCGCTCAAAAATCGATATTGATAAAAACAAGGATGGTTTTGTAAAGTATCCGCAAAATCAGGGTGGAAAATACATATTTCTTGCTTCTAAGACGAGAGCATTTTTTGAACAGCATTTCTCAGAGTTATTGAAAGAAACATGATATAATAGCCAAGACGATGTCTTGGTTATCTTTTTAAAAGAAAGGATAATCATATGGCAATTTCATATAGACAAAGAGGTAAAAAGAAAACTTGGGATTATAGAATATTTGATAAAAATAAAAAGGTAGTTGCTTCAAACTCAGGATTTCAAACGAAAAAAGAAGCAATATTGGAAGCAAGTAAAATTGAATTAGAGTTGTTAAACGGTAACGTAATTGATTCAAATATTTCTCTCTATCAACTATGGCAGAAATGGTATAATCTGCAAATAGTTCCTTTAAATAAAAGTCAGGGGACAATTGCACATCATAAGCATAGAGGTAAACTTATTTTAGATTATTTCAAAGATAAATCGGCTACTAACATCAATTTTAGTGAGTATCAAGAATTTATCAACGAATACGCAAAAAGAGTTGGAAAAGATACAGTTCGGCGATTAAATGCGGAAGTTAGAAAAGTCATTCAATTTGCGAAAAAAGATAAGTTATCAATCATTGATTTTACAGATGGTGTTGTTATTACAGGGCAAGCAAGCCGAAAGATTAAAAAAGACAAAGCTATTACAAGTTCGGAAGATTATCATAAATTATTGAAAGAGGTAAAACATAATATTGAACTAAAGTTTAATATTATTGACTATCTTCTCTTTACACAACTAAAAACTGGCTTGCGTTTCGGTGAGGTGCTAGGCTTGACATGGGATTGTGTGTTGAATGAAACTCAAGAAGTCAAAACATACAGGCGCTATGACCCTCGAAAGAAAGAATGGCGACCAGCAAAAACAGCTACTTCTGTTCGAACTATTCCAGTCGATTCAGAAACATTGAATGTTTTGAATCAATTAAAAGAGATTCAAAGTAGAGATATTGAACAAACAAATATTAAAAATAAAGCAAATCATATCTTTTTCGATTTGTATACTGTTGTTCCTTCAAATCACGAAGTAAATAAGCGTTTAAGAGAACATCTCAAGAAGTTGAAACTCAAACCACTCGATTTATCAGCAACAGGTATTAGGCACACATACGCAAGTATTATGTTAGGCTATGGGATTGATATTTGGGTTATAGCTTCAAACATGGGACACAAAGACATTACACAAATAACTCAAACATATGGTCATTTAATCAAGGAAAAAGAAGAATCAGAAAATAAACGTGTTAGGGAGTTTTTAAGTCAATAATTTTTTTATAAAAAAAGTTGACCAAAAAGTGACCAAAATCAAAAAAGACCTTGAAAAATCAAGGTCTAAGACTATTATATCAACCCACTACAGTTGACAAAGAGCCAAAAAAGCAGAAGCTAGTCTCTAACTTCTGCCTTCTCTCTTATGCTTGATAACGTTTCACACCGTCTAGGTAGGTTGCTACCAATTCCAAATCTTTGTCTAAAACAATAAAATCTGCATCATAACCTTCACGAATTTGTCCACAGACATCGTCAATATTAACAGATTTTGCTGGGTTAAGGCTAGCCATCATGACCGCTTCGTGTGGATTTGCAATACCCCACTCGACTACATTTCTCATACCATCTTTAAGTTTGAGGATAGAACCTGCCAAATTACCAGTAGATTTGAGACGTGCAGTTCCATTTGCTACTACAACAGGGAATTCTCCCAACATATAGTCACCGTCTTCAAGCCCACCAGCTGTCATACAGTCCGTAATAAGAGCGATGTTTTCTGTCCCCTTTTGCTTAAGTAAAATCTCACAAGCTTTTGGATCTACATGATAACCATCACAAATTAATTCTGCATAAGTATGTGGGAGCTCATACATAGCTCCTACCATACCTAGTTCTCGGTGTGTTAAACCACGCATCCCATTATAGGCATGCACCCATACACTAGCTCCAGCATCAACTGCCTTCTTAGCTTGTTCAAATGTCGCATCTGAGTGTCCAAGTGCAACTGTCACACCTTCACCTGTAATAGTACGTACAAAATCTTCCACCCCATCACGTTCTGGTGCAATAGCGATTTTATTTAGCATCCCTTTTGCAGCATCTTGCCAAGAATGAAACTCCTCAACACCCGGGTCTCTCATATAAGTTGGATTTTGTGCCCCCTTAAAAGTTTCTGTGAAATATGGACCTTCATAATAAATCCCACGAATCTTAGCACCTGTTGCTTCTTTATAATGGTTTCCAAGATTTTCAGTGACTGCAAGCAATTGCTCATAAGTGGCTGTTAAAGTTGTGGGCAAGAAACTGGTAACACCGGTACTAAGAAGTCCTTCACTCATAGTATGCAATGTCCCTTCAATGTTGTTGTCCATCACATCTACACCTGCATATCCATGAATATGAGTATCCACAAGACCTGGTGCAATGCTATAACCAGTATAGTCAAGAACCTCTGCTCCTTCAGGAATTTGATCCACATGTTTCCCAAATTTACCATCAACAAGTTCTAAGTACCCACCGCGACGAATGCCAAATGGATAGAAAAACTGATCCGCTTTAACGTAATTAGGCATAATAATGACCTCCTTAAAAGATTACTTTTGATATTTATTATGTCAATTACATTATAAACTTTTCTGATTCATTTGTAAATGGTATAGACCTATTTTCTAGATATATTTTAAAAGAGCTGGATTTCTCCAACTCTTCTCTTTTTAATACAAGTTATTTTGATTTGACTGGCTTGTCTTGAGCTGTTTGCAAGGCTGTGGCAATGGTATCTGCATACAATTTAGCTCCTGCTTCAATCTTACTATTGTCACTTCCAAAATGGACTTGATCTGTTCCTGCCCAGATTTCTGGATGTTCCTTAGCAACTTGATTCCAATCTGCTATCGTGATGTAAGGAGTCTTCTCTGCCAATTCTCTCATGTAGGCAGCAGCCTTCTCAACGATGGCATAGGTCTCTTTTGTCTTATCTCCCTCATAAGGAGTTACCAAAACCATATGGTGTCCCTTAGGAAGATTTTTCACGATACTATCCCAATCTTCCTTGTAATTTTCAGGATTATTCACACCTGTTGCAATAACCACCATCTTTGGTAGAAATTTATTCTGGCTATTGTTGAGCATGATTTCGTTGGCAGTCTTGGTTGTTCTGCTGACCTGCGCATTAATCTGTGCTCCAGGAAGGGCTGTCTGCAGAGCTGTATTGGCCCTTAGAGCCACTGAATCACCAATTAGCATAGTGCCATCAGCAATTCCTAAACTATCAGCTTCGGCTCGTTCTGCCATCACCTTGGTCTGGCCAATATTTGTTGCAGCTTGCTTCAAACCATTGACAGTCAAATCTGTCTCAAACGCTCCCACTTGTGGTGCCAAGAAAGTCACTAAGAAGACAATGAAGGCCAAGATTCCTGTACTTGTTGCAATAATTGCGTGAATATAAGGCAGGGGACGAAGAGTTTGTAAAATAGGTGTGTTCTTTCCTGCAATCCAAGGTTCCAATACATAAAATGATAGACTGGCAAATCCATAAGAACAAATCAAAGTTAATAACACAGCAAGAAGATTTGATGTCAACTGTGAGAAAATGATATAGAAAGGCCAATGGAAGAGATAAACCGCATAGCTAGTATCTGCTAAAAAACTGATAATCTTTGATTCCTGCACATGAGGTGTCTTTTCATGTAAGACACGCGCCGACAGAATCATAGCAAGGGCTGCAAGACTGGCAAGCAAGAAGCCTATAAGATAGGCAAAAAGATAAGTGAATTTGACAAAGAAGGTCAAAATGAGTAAGAAGCCAAAACCTCCTGCAAAAATCAACAGGGTCTTTCGTAAATCCCAGATTTTATCCAACTGCTTGACGAGGGAAGTCGTCTGACGAACGCCTACAATCGTTGCTAGGATACTTCCCAAAAAGAATGGATAGACATGAGTTAAACTGGAGAAGTAAACAGAGGAATAAGAGGTCACTAGAAAACTACCAATAAACATGGAGAAGAAGCTGATCAAGAAGGCAGCAACAGACAAGAGAAAGACCATTCCCCTCAACTGACCATTTGATTTAGCCTGTTTGGATAAGAACCAAACTGCCAATCCCCAAAGAATATAGTAGTGTACCTCAACAGCCAAGCTCCAATTATGAACAAACAAATGAGGAATGAACTGAGATTCATAACTTCCACCTGTTAGGAGCTCATAGAAGTTGGTCATGAAGCCTAAGACACCCGCAATCTGACCCCCAATTCCAGCCACATAATCTTGGCGAACCAAGAAAGTAAAAGGCATGGTCACCAAGACCATCAAAACCACGGGGGGTACAATCCGATAAAAACGTCTCCTAAGAAATCCAACCAAATCAATTTCATGATTTTGAGAAAATTCTTCGATGAGTAGAGCCGTAATCAGAAAACCTGAAAATGTGAAAAAGACATCTACCCCGAAAAATCCTCCAGGAAAGATGGTCTGAAAGAAATGATACAAGAGTACCAAAAGTAAACCTGTAATCCTAATCAAGGAAAACCATTTAATGCGCATACGAGTTTATTCTCCCTTTCATTATACACTTTATTCTATCAAAAAAAGAAGAAAAATCCTAAGAGAAAACTTAGGATTTTTAGCTTATATCAATTCCATTTTAGAAATTGCGTCCTGACTTATTATAGCCATATTTTTCAACAAAATACTCACGGAATTCCAAAAGATTGTCATCCATGATGGCTTGTCGCACTTGCTTCATCAGGTTAAGCAAGAAGTAAAGATTGTGGTAGCTTGTCAAGCGGATACCAAAGGTTTCATCAGCCTTGAGCAGGTGACGAAGATAAGCGCGTGTATAGTTCTTACATGTGTAGCAATCACACTCAGGATCCAGTGGCGTAAAGTCCTCAGCAAACTGGGCATTTTTGACAACCAAACGTCCCTGACTGGTCATACAAGTCCCATTACGAGCGATGCGAGTCGGCAAGACACAGTCAAACATATCCACCCCACGAATCACCCCATCAATCAAGCTATCTGGCGCTCCCACACCCATCAAATAGCGAGGTTTATTTTCAGGTAGCAGTTGGGTTGTGAAGTCCAAGACGGCATTCATCTCTTCGTGGGTTTCTCCCACCGCCAAACCACCGATAGAGTAGCCTGGGAAATCCATGCTGACAAGGTCATGAGCCGATTGGCGACGCAAGTCTTCAAATCCTGCCCCTTGCACAATCCCAAACAAACCTTGGTCATGCGGACGACGGTGAGCCTTCAAACCACGCTCAGCCCAACGACTGGTACGCTCGATTGATTTCTTAACGTAGTCGTATGGTTGATAAAACTGAGGACATTCGTCAAAGGACATCATGATGTCTGAGCCCAGATTATTCTGAATAGAGATGGCTTTTTCTGGTGATAGGAACATCTTAGAACCATTGAGATGGTTTTTAAAGGTTACGCCTTCTTCTGTGATATTACGGCTATCTGCTAAGGAATAAACCTGAAAACCACCACTATCTGTCAAGATAGGCTGGTCCCAATTCATGAACTTGTGGAGACCACCTGCGCGTGCGATGAGTTCATCTCCAGGACGAAGCCAGAGATGATAGGTGTTTGACAGGATAATTCCCGAACCCATCTCCTTCAATTCTTCAGGAGACTGAGTTTTGACAGTGGCTTGTGTCCCAACTGGCATAAACATAGGTGTTGGGAAGGTGCCGTGGGGAGTGATGATTTCTCCCAGACGAGCTCCTGTGTGTTTTTCTTTCTTAATCAAACGATATTTGATTGGTGAATCTGACATTTTTTACCTCCGAAGCTGGGAAAGACAGTCCCAGTTCATACTTTGTGCCCAAGGGCATACTGTATGATTTTATCAAAAAAAGCTGGAACTGTCACGAACTATGGTATAATGAGAGAATGAAATACCCAAAAATTGATTTAAAAACCATTCGTCTGCAGGCTAGACAATTTCAAGCTGAAAATCCCCGCCTCTTTCTCGTCTATCTCTTACCCAGCATGCTGATCATCTTGTCTGGCTTCCTCAATCCCTTAAATCGCATCAACGAGGCTATTTTAGAGCAATCCTTTTTAAGCGTGCTTAGTCATGTATTCCAAGCCTACCTTTTTCCACTATTAGTCTCCTTTATCGGAGCAATACTTCTAACCAGTTCAGTTTATACAACGCTGAAACTCATCAAGAATCCCGATACAGAACTATCCGTTAAAAACAGTCTGGCTCTATTTAACGAAGAGCACTTTTCACAAACCTTTTTGACTCTCCTTCTCAAACGCTTCTATCTCTTCTTATGGAGCATTCCTAGCTTGCTTGGGATTTACTTCCTCTTTTACAGTAGCTTTTTAGCAAAGAAATTCGTTGTCCTTCACCCTGAGTTTCCTAATCTAGATCTCACGTCAATTGAAACGGAAAGTTTCCTCATGATCTTTGGTCTTTACGTTCTAGCAAGTATTTTCTTGATGATTATAGGAAATAGTCTCTATATTCCACAATACTATGCCTATTCACAGGTAGAATTTCTTCTATGTGACACACTAGACTTGGGACAAGCCAAACCAGGACAAATCCTTAAAACCAGCCGTTTCCTGATGAAAGGTTACAAGTTTCAGCGCTTTGTCCTAGACTTACAACTCCTTCCTTGGTACTTCCTCAATTGGATCACCTTTGGAATTGCTAGTTTCTCACTCCTACCCTACATTCAAATCAATAAAATAATTTTTTACCGAGCAGTACTAGCTCGAAAACGTCCAAAAGCTTGAAGGATTTCCCCTCAAGCTTTTTTCTATCAATGAATTTCTCCGCCTACCAACTTGAGATCCTGATCCCCATATTCGATAATAGCGCCGATTGCCGCTTCTATCCCTCGCCTAATATCCACTAAACTCATAGCTGGGGTAGTCGGTCTATTCACCACCTGTTCCATCATATAAGGAATATGCATAAAACCTGCCTTAACATGTGGAAATTTCTTTTCTACCAAATAGAGGGCCTGATACATCACATGATTGCAGACAAAAGTACCTGCTGTATTGGAAACAGAGGCCGGCAAGCCCTCTTTTTTTATAGCTTGAACCATTGCTTTAATCGGTAAACTACTAAAGTAGGCAGGAGCACCATCTGGACGAATAGGAAGATCAATCGGTTGATTGCCTTCATTATCAGGAATCCGTGCATCGTCTTGATTAATGGCCACTCGTTCAGGCGTCAAGCTAGATCTTCCACCAGCTTGGCCGATACAAAGGACAAAATCAGGTTGATAACGACTCATCTCTTCTTCCAATACTTGAGCCGATTTGTGAAAGACTGTTGGCACTTCTAGCCAACGGACCTCAGCACCATGGATTTCAGCTGGCAAACCTTTAACAGCCTCCAAGGCTGGATTGACCTTTTCCCCTCCAAAGGGTTCAAAACCAGTCACTAATACTTTCATTTCTAACCTCACAACCAATTCCATGAAACTCTTTTCTTAAAAACAAGTATAACATATTTCCCTTATTCTGGAGCGAAAAGGACTAGCGAGGCTAGTACCGCCTTTCAAATTTATTTTAAGAGTAGAATACTAATCAAAGTCAAAATAGCTGGTCCACCTTGCTTCAAAATAATTTTCTTATCTGCTGTGAGAGAGCCATAAGCCGCAGCACCAATCACAAATAAAACAAAAATAGTCACAATTTCTAAATTCTGTGAGAAATAAATGCCATACAAGAGAAAGACTCCTAGCAGAGCGTTATAAATCCCTTGATTTTTAAACAATGAACTTACAGACGGACGAGCTAATTCTTCCTTGTCCATGTTAAATACACGACTAGTCACATCTGATTGCGTTGCAATACTTTCCAAATAAAAAATGTAAAAATGCTCCAAAGCAACGATTGTTGCTAAAATGATTGTCATAATTGACATCTATTTCTCCTTAAATTTCTATATTTTCAATACCCAAAACCAATTTATTTACTAAACGGCTGAGTTCTGTTCTTTCAGACTCTGTTAAGATACCTTCCATCTCTTCCTTAACCTTGATATGCTTCAGAGGAGGATTCACTACTAACTGCTCCTTGGCATACTTCGTAGCTTCTACCAACACTTCCCGCTGATTTTCAGGATTACGATGACGCTCCACCAAACCTTCCTTTTCCAAAATCTTGAAATGTCGGGTTAAAGCAGCCTGATCAATTTTCAAACGCTCCTGAACCGCCATTTGATTACAGGGAGAATTCTCCAGCAAAAACAGCAACATCTGATACCTTGTCAAACTAATCCCAAGTCTTTTTTCAAACAATTGCGTGCTCGCTTGCTCAGACAAGCGGAGTTGATACAGTAAATCTTGAATCTCTAGCATTTCTTCCTCTCTTCTATTGATTTATCAATAGTTGACTTATCAAGTATAATGCAAAGTAAAATAGAATGCAAGAATGTTGCTTAAAGCATTACAAAATTCTAACTTCCCATTTTACTTTCCACTCAAATTAACAAAGAAAAACGAACGAGACTCGCTTCCTATCACAAAAGCTAGATCTCATTCGTCAAAATGATATTACCAAGTCTGGTTTATCCATTCATTGAAACGTGAACGTGGTCATAGTGGTTTTCTGTCACGCTACCACGGTCTGGCATTGGGTTCCAAGTATTAGCTGGTCCATATTTGCTATCGAATGGAGCATAGAAACGTTGTTTCCAGATGATGTAACTAATGCCACGGCTGGCCATGTTTTGAATAGCATATTCCGCAATCTTATCCCCTAGTTCTGAGCCTTCTGGTACCATAAAGTCGATAGCCAAACCTTTTCCATGATCTCCACTGTCGCCTGGACGGTAACCACTAAAGGAGGTGATGCCAAACAAGTTAGCAATTTCTTCTTTAAAGGCAGCCGTTTGTGGTTGAAGGCCTGCATTTTCAGATTTTGCTACTGCAAGTCCAGCATAATCAGGTGCAGCTGGAGCCGCGTAAGTTGTTGAAGCTATTTTCGTCTCTTCTGGTTGATAAGTAGAAACTGCTGGTGTAGCTTCACTTGATGAGGCTTCTTTTGCTTCTTCTGAACTTGTTGCAGTTGTCTCGGTTGCTTTTTCTTCTACTGGAGTTGTAGTTTCTTCCCCTGCTGGCTTAGCTTGAAGACCTGCTTGTGTTTCCTGCTTCTCAGCTAGAGTCGTTGCCTGAGGCGCTTCTTCTGCAACTGCACTGCTTGTTTCAGCTGTTTGTCCCTCTGAGACAGAAATCTCTGTAGATAGTGTCACTTCTTCTGAAGCAGTCACTATCTCTGCAACTTCTGAACTTGATACTACTTCTTTTGTGCTTGTAGTTTCTACCGCTTTTGGAGTTTCAGCAATCGGTTGAGAAAGGTCTGCAACTTGAACAGTTTGGTCATCAACGGTCACTTGATTGGTTGTCAAATCTGCTGTCGCAGTTGTCACTTCTTCACTAGAGCCTGCTTGAGGAGTTTGGATTTCAACTTCTGTTACTTCTTCTGCTTCATTGACAGTCGTTGTCAAAACAGTTTCTGGGAAAATCAGGTCCATATTAGTGATTTTATTCAAATTCGCAAGAACTGTGACATCTACACCCAAGGCTTCTGCAATGGTGCTCAAAGTATCACCATACTGAACGGTATAACTTGTTTTGTTGTCCGTTTTAGTCAAATCGTTTTGGATTTGCTCAACACTACGTGCAGTCCAAAGAACTTCTTCTGCTTGAGTTGCCAATACTGGGGCAAATGACAAGGCTACTGTTGACGCTAATATTATTCTTTTCTTCATTCTTTCAAATTCCTTTTAAATGAGTACCTGTCTATGATAACACAAAAAGAGCAGAAAAAAAGCCCTCTCGGGCCTATTTAACAGAACTGTCTATTCATTGTAACAAACTCGGTTACTTGAAATATTTTGTTAGGTCTCTGTCACAAAACTGACACAATCTTCTCGTTACTTACTCTCAAAAATACGAGGAATGTCTGTTAGCGACTGAATCCTGTGATTGCCTTCATAAGAAGACTCTAAAAAGTTGATACTTTGAATCCCACTATTCTGAGCAAATTCCACATCCAGAGTCCGGTCTCCTATATAATAAGTCTTCTCAGAATCCAACTGATACTTATCTAACAGATAGGTAGCCGCTTCTGGACTTGGCTTCCGCGCAAAGCCACTCTGACTGGTTAAAATCTCTGTAAAATAGGATTCCAACCCCAAGTCTCTTAAAATAGTAAGAGCATTGTCCCCCTTATGAGTATAGACAAACTGCTGAATCCCTACTTGGTCTGCCCAAGCCAACACCTCACGCGCACCTGGCATTAAGACTACCTGAGCATTCTTCTCAGACAGACTCTGGGCACGCACCTGATTTAACTCTTCCACATCTAGCTTTCGCTCTTCTGCCACCTGCACAAGCAAATCCTGCACAGAATACTTTAGGATAAACTCTCTCACTTTCTCCTTATCATAAGGAATAGAAAACTGACCAAAAGTCTCCTCAATCCCTGACAAAATCGCTTCGTAAGAGTCCAATAAAGTCCCGTCTAAATCCCAAATAAAAGCTGTTTTTTGCATTTCCTATCCTTTCAAGCTCATATAACGCTGGTAACGGTAACGTAGAAATAACCAACGAAAACCATTATCCAAAAGGGTTCCTGCCCAAATACCAGGCAAGCCCCAACCAAGCACAATCCCCATCAGATATCCTGTTCCAATGCGGATACACCACATTCCTATACTTGTCGCATAAAAGGGAAGCCGAGCATTGCCCAAACCCTGCCAGACTGCTGTATAGATGACTGTTCCTATCGTCATAGGAGTACCAAGTAGTGAAAAAAGTGTCACTAGAACACTAGCCTCAACCGCTAGAGGATCAGTCGTATAGAGATGAGTTAATGGTAACCCTAAGGCATAGATACTGAGAGTTAATGGTAACATGAGGACCAGAGAAAGCCAAAAGGTTTGCTTACTCAAACTAGCTACTCTTTTCCAATCATCCTCTCCAACCGCTCGAGCCACCAGCATGACCGTTGCCGTAGCCACACCAAAAGCAGGCATATAGTTAAACTGGGTCAAGACTTCTCCGACTGCATTTCCCGCTACTGCCTCCGTTCCAAAAGAAACGACCAAGGCAATGATCACTACATCTCCAGCCCGCATCATAAGCCGTTCTCCAGCTGCTGGTAAAGCCAAGGTCAACAGTTCCTTATCTAAACCAAAAGTCGGTTTCGTATAAGGCAGTTTTAATTGTGACCACAAAATCATAAGACCGACCAAACGAGACAGAATAGTCCCCCAAGCAACACCAGCTATTCCCATATCAAGGATAAAAATAGCTAGACTGGAAAAAAGAATATTCAAGGCATTGGATAAGAGACTCACATAGAGGGGCAAACGTGGATTATGCGTTGCACGAATCAAGGCTCCCAGACTGGTCATTAATCCCAAAAGAACAATCGAACCACCTACCAAAGATAGGTAGAGTCCTCCACTTTCGGCCACAGCCTGTTCAGTCCCCAAAAGTCCTATCATCTCTTGTCCAGCGAAGATGGACAAAGCTCCTAAAAGGAAACTTAATAGTAAAGTAATTTTCAACGCCTCAGTCACATGATAGGCTAGCTTAGACTGATCCTTCTGCCCCAAACTTTTTGAAATAACACTAGAAATAGCTGCCCCAAGAGCAATGAAAATCGCCTGATAAATGGTGATGATATTGCCAGCTACTGATACACCCGAAATAGCTATCAAACCCAAGTGAGCAACCAGATAACTGTCCACCATACCCATGAGCATCTGCAAAAAGTTTTCACCCATAGCTGGCAATGCAATATTAAGAATGTCCTTATTTTTCTTAAACAATCCTTCCTCCTGATGAAAAGAAACTCAGTTGGTTTCCCAACCGAGTTTACTCCCTCTGTCTTAAAGCCCTAGATAAGCCTCAACCGCTGCTTGCATGTCAGCAGCTGCCACTGTTGTCTTATGACGAACAGGAGCTGTTTCAAGCCCATCAACTGCTGGTGGCACTGCAATGCCTGAAATTTCATGTAATTGAGCCAAGCCTTCAAAGTCGCCAAGCCCTGATTTTCCAGTTACAGCTTCTACTGCAACCACTGGGAACTTGTATGGACTAGCTGTTGAAGCAATCACTGTCTTAGTCACATCGCCAGTAGCCGCTTGGTATTTCTTATAAACTGCCGAGGCAACCGCCGTATGTGGATCCTCGATATAAGAATCTGACTCATAAACACGCTTGATTTCTGCCGCTGTTTCTTCCTCAGTCGCATATTCAGCTGCAAAGAGGTCAAGAATCTCTGTATCAAAATTAGTCAACTCATATTGACCTTGGCTATTCAAAGTATTCATGAGTTCAGCTGTCTTAACCGCATCATTACCCAAAAGATGGAAAATCAAACGCTCCAAGTTTGAAGATACCAAAATATCCATAGATGGACTAGTTGTCACCTTAAACTCACGTTTCTTATCGTAAACACGTGTCTTGAAGAAGTCTGTCAAAACATTGTTGTCATTTGAAGCACAGATCAATTTACCAACTGGAAGACCGATTTGTTTAGCATAAAAGGCAGCCAATATATTTCCAAAGTTTCCTGTTGGTACTGTGAAGTTGACCTTATCACCAGCTACAATCTCACCAGTCTTGACCAACTGAGCGTAAGCATAAACATAATAAACAATTTGTGGTACCAAACGGCCAATGTTCATAGAGTTAGCTGACGAAAATTGCAACTTGTTGGTAGCCAATTTTTCACGAAGAGCCACGTCGTTAAACATGTGCTTCACATTTGTTTGGGCATCATCAAAGTTACCATCAATAGCGATAACATGAGTATTGTCGCCAGTCTGAGTGGTCATTTGCAACTCTTGTACCTTGCTGACACCATCCTTTGGATAAAAGACGATAATCTCAGTTCCAGGCACATCCGCAAACCCTGCCATAGCAGCTTTCCCCGTGTCACCAGATGTCGCTGTCAAGATAACAATCTTATTTTCCAAACCATGTTTCTTAGCAGCAGTCGTCATAAAGTATGGCAAGATAGACAAGGCCATATCCTTAAAGGCAATTGTTGAACCATGGAAAAGTTCTAAGTTATATTGGCCGTCTAATTTCACTAATGGCGCGATAGCTGGAGTATCAAATTTGCTATCGTAGGCATTGTTGATACAGTAGTTCAACTCCTCAGCTGTAAAGTCATCTAAAAATGCTGACAAAACTAGCTTAGCAACTTCCTGGTAAGAAGAATCTTTCAATTTGTCAAAATCCAAATCTATCTTTGGATAAGTAAGCGGTGTAAACAAACCGCCGTCCGTCGCCAAACCTTGCAAAATAGCTTGGCTAGCAGTTACTGTATTGTTGGCATCACGCGTTGATTGATAAACTAATGTCATTACTCTCTATCCTTTATCTATAGTCTCTTCCATTATATCATGATTTTTCAGAAAATTCTCCCTTTATAAGAGAAATTATAGTCCCAATTCTTCTTTCAAAGGCTCTAAATAGCTCATTTCTTGCTTATTTCTCATCTTCAGTCCTTCCTCAGCTAACAGAAGTAAGTCTTTTGAAAACTCTATAATCGCAGTTTCTTCCTGATCTGTAAGCTTTTTCTTAGAAAATTGTCGCCTTAAAAACTTATAATTTCGCCCAAATTCTTTAAAGAAAGGTGCTGTTTCTAAGTAAGCTTCTAACTTATCTAAATTAACTAACAATCCCAAGTGAAAGGCAGCAGAAGCAAAAGTTCTATCAAGAGGCTGAGTACACACACTACGAAACTCAACTGTTCCACGAGTCGTTAAGTCTTGGTACTGATAACTACGATGAGTTTCAAAATCCTTCTCTTGGGAGTAAATAATAACCTCATCCCCATTAAGAGCATATGCTTGGATTTCAGGTGTAGCCAAATAGTCCCCAGCCTGAATCGGATAAAAATAATAGGTTTGCCCATCATGTTCCGCAGTAAAAATTGCAGAATGATCTAGATAGTCAAAAAAATCATCCTCATCTTTAAAGAGTCTAGCATTGACCCCGACATTTTCTGGATAGATACCATGCATGGATTCTTCCCAGAAAATATCCCTTGAAATTTTCGTATCCCAATCCGCACCCGAAAACTCAGAGTTTGCAAATAAATAAGCTTTAGCTGCTTCAATTTGGGTAAAAGCATTAATCACCCGTAAGTAATTGGATTTTGAAACATCCAACTGAACCTGACTCCCACAAATAAACGCTCCGTATTCAGGGAATTGATGTAAATCTGATTTAGTAACATTTCTACTCAAATTCAAATAATCCATCAACATCTGATAGCGTGGGTAAGCCACTGGACAATTCTCATTTTTATCCCAGTTGGGATGAATACCGCAGCCAACAATAGCATGATTTGATTCAGCTAACTTCTTCTGGATTGCTTCCATATAAATACTAAAACGTTCTTCAACCTCTTGTATCGTTTTAGCCTTACCAAATGCAAACTCAATCGTTGTATAGGAAACTTCAAACAGAATAGCATCTTGACTTACTGGATCTACTAACTGGATAGGATTTCCAAAATCATCTACCTTTTCGATAACAAAATCCAAAGTAGAAACTAAATATCGGAATAAGTACATAATAACTTCAATATCTGTAGCATCCCCTTCCAAGTTTACAACAGGATATTCCAGTTCAACCCCAATAAACAATTCAAGATTTTCTTTAATATTTTTCAAATACCGATGTTTTAATAAATCGATAGAACGAGA
>NZ_CAUQCJ010000043.1:0-14088 GCF_963516515.1 uncultured Streptococcus sp.
CAGCCTATTTCCTTGATACCATGGAAGTTCCCCATATGCCTATCGTTCTAACAGGGGCCATGCGTAGCTCTAACGAACTCGGCAGCGATGGGGTTTATAACTATCTGAGTGCTTTAAGGGTGGCTAGCGATGACAGGGCTACTGACAAAGGGGTTTTGGTTGTTATGAACGATGAAATCCATGCTGCCAAGTATGTTACCAAAACGCATACGACCAACGTCGGCACCTTCCAGACTCCAACACACGGGCCACTTGGCCTCATCATGAAACAGGAAATCCTCTACTTTAAAACAGCTGAACCTCGTGTCCGCTTTGAACTTGATCACATACAAGGATTAGTCCCTATCATCTCGGCTTATGCTGGTATGACAGATGAGCTGATTGATATGCTGGATTTGGAACAATTGGACGGTTTGATTATCCAAGCCTTCGGAGCTGGTAATATTCCCAAAGAAACGGCTCAAAAATTAGAAAGCCTTCTGCAAAAAGGAATCCCAGTCGCCCTGGTTTCACGATGTTTTAATGGTATTGCAGAACCTGTTTATGCCTACCAAGGTGGGGGCGTACAGTTGCAAAAGGCAGGCGTCTTCTTTGTTAAAGAACTCAACGCCCAAAAAGCCCGTTTGAAACTCCTTATCGCTCTCAATGCTGGACTAACAGGACAGGCTTTGAAAGACTATATGGAAGGCTAACCCCTTCTCTAGAAAGCAAAATCAGGAAATCTTCACGATTCCCTGATTTTTTTCTATTTACGTTTTCGTGTGGAACGACGTTCTGTCAATCCATGAGGCAAGAGAACTTCACGTTCTTCCAACTCTTCCTTGTGCATAATCTTAGTCAACATACGCATACTAATAGCACCAAGGTCATAAAGAGGTTGGGCAATAGTTGTCAAGTTTGGACGGGTAAAGCGTGAGACTTGTGAATCATCACTAGTAATGATTTCAAACTCTTCTGGCACTGACACACCCTTATCAGCAAGGCCGTTCAAGACACCTGCTGCCAACTCATCACCTGTTACAACTGCTGCAGTTGCATTTGATGAAATCAAACGTTCTGCCAAGGCATAGCCATCTTCATAAGTGTATTTAGACTCAAATACCAATCCTTCGCTATAAGAAATCCCTGCTTTTTTCAAGGCTTCCTTGTAGCCAACCAAACGAACCTTACCATTGATATCATCCACTAGTGGACCGCTTACAAAAGCAATGCGCTCATTTTCTTTAGCAAGGTAGGTTACTGCATCAATCGTTGCTTGTTTGTAGTCAATATTGACACTTGGAAGCTGATGTTCTACATCCACAGTTCCCGCAAGAACAACTGGTGTCCGAGAACGAGAAAACTCTGAACGAATTTTTTCAGTCAAGTGGTACCCCATAAAGATGATACCATCCACTTGCTTAGAAAACAGTGTATTGACAACTGAAACTTCCTTGTCATCATCCTCATCACTATTGGCAAGGACGATATTGTACTTGTACATTTCAGCGATATCGTCAATCCCTTTAGCAAGCGTTGAGAAATAGCCATTGGTAATATTGGGGATCACAACACCGACAGTGGTTGTCTTTTTACTTGCAAGACCACGCGCCACGGCATTTGGACGGTAATCCAAACGGTCAATCACCTCAAGCACTTTTTTACGAGTATTCTCTTTTACATTTTTATTGCCATTGACTACACGGCTAACTGTCGCCATTGAAACTCCTGCTTCACGGGCGACATCATAAATCGTTACTGTATCGTCTGTATTCATTCCATTTCCTTTCTATATCATACCTCACGAGACTCCAAAAAAAGAGACGGTATGAAAATTTCGTTTTCATGATTCCACTTATTCCATTTTATCACTATTTGTAAACACTTTCAAGCATTTTTTGAAGATTGTTTGAAAAAAATTTCATAGAAAACTATGTTTATGAAGAAAAAATCACCTTTTCTTGATTTTTAATCCTATTTGCTGTATGATAAGGGAAAAGAAAGGGGGCAGAAATATGGCTTTTACCAATACCCACATGCGGTCAGCTAGTTTTGGCATTGTTACCAGCTTGCCTGATGATGTCATTGACTCTTTTTGGTATATCATCGACCACTTCTTAAAAAATGTCTTTGAATTGGAGGAGGAACTCGAGTTTCAATTGCTCAATAACCAAGGAAAAATTACCTTCCACTTTTCAAGTCAACACCTCCCTACAGCCATTGATTTTGACTTTAACCATCCTTTCGATCCTCTTTATCCTCCGAGAGTTCTGGTTTTAGATATGGATGGTAGAGAGACTATTCTCCTCCCAGAAGAAAATGACCTATTTTAATACTCAAAGAAAATCAAAGAGCCAACTAGGAAGCTAGCCGCAGGTTGCTCAAAGCACTGCTTTGAGGTTGTGGATAGAACTGACGAAGTCAGCTCAAAACACTGTTTTGAGGTTGCAGATGGAAGCTGACGTGGTTTGAAGAGATTTTCGAAGAGTATAAAAACTCTAGCCTTCAGTTGCAAGTGACTGAAAACTAGAGTTTTTTCTATTTTTTCAAAGCATTATACAAGTTGCGGATCGGTTGCTTTAATGTCGGATGGATAAAATGAGGCGCAATTTCCTGTAGAGACTCAAGAACAAAAAGGCGTTCCGCTATGTAAGGATGAGGCAAGATAAGGTCATCTGTATAAAGGACCTGGTCCTCCACAAAAAGCAAATCCAAATCAATCAAACGAGGTCCCCAATGCACTTCCCTCACCCGTCCCATCTCTGACTCGATGGCTAACAAGCTTTCTAACAAGACTGGTGCTGGTAGCCAAGTTTCCACCTCAACCACTTGATTAGCAAAACTATCCTGCTCCACTCCACCCCAAGGTTCCGTCGCTAAGACACTGGACTCTTTGAGAATATGGATGCCACGAGCTCGCAGTTTGTCAATGGCTTGCTCCAAGTTCACTTGCTTATCCCCCATATTGCTTCCTAGGGCGATAAAGGCTCGTTGCTTGCGGCGATGAATGGTTACCGAGCAAGTATCTAGCGGCAAATGCACTGGCGCCCAAGGTTTTTTCAGTTCCAGCTTGACTTCTTGGACAAGAGGATAAGCCTCAAAAGTACGTTCCACCAGTTTATAAGCTACCGTTTCAATCAAATCCTCAGTGGTTTCCTGAAACCAAGTCGTCCACTGCTGACACAGTTCTCCGTAATGGACAGAAGCCGTTAAATCCAAGTCTGTAGCCGCCTTGGTCATATCATAGGATAAGATGGCTGAAACGACAAACTTCTGCCCCAATTCTTTCTCACTGGGAAAAAGACCATGATAGGCAAAAATTTCCAAATCCTTAATCTGCAGTTGATCCATAATGATTCCTTTCTAGAAAAATCCGCTTGAAGCGGATTCTTTTTATACTCAATGAAAATCAAAGTGCAAACTAGGAAGCTAGCTGCAAGTTGCTCAAAACACTGTTTTGAGGTTGCAGATGGAAGCTGACGTAGTTTGAAGAGATTTTCGAAGAGTATTATAGTCCCATTAAACGATAAGCCTGGTCGCGGAGGTCCTTATCTGTTTCAAATAGACCACGAGCTACTGTCGTCAATGTTGCAGTTCCTGGTTTTCTCACTCCACGCATACTCATACACATATGCTCCGCCTCAATGACAACAAAGGCTCCTTTAGCACCCAGATACTCCATTAAGGCATCGGCCACTTCGATATTCAACCGTTCTTGAATTTGTGGTTTTTTAGAATAAACTTCAACCGTACGGGCTAGCTTAGACAAGCCTGCCACACGACCATCTGGAATGTAGGCAATGTGCGCTCTACCATAAAATGGCAAGAAGTGGTGCTCACACATGGTGTGGAAAAAGATATCCTTTTCTACTACCATGTTGTCATCAATAATCTCAAAGGATTTTGACAAATGTTCCTCCGCTGTTTGGCCAAGACCTGAAAAAATCTCTTGGTACATACGGGCTACACGAGCAGGTGTTTCCTGCAAACCCTCGCGGTTAGCGTCCTCTCCTACAGCCTCGATAATCATTTTTACAGCTGCTTCAATTTTTTGTGTATCCATTCTCGTTCTTCCTCTCCATCAGATAGGCTCTCACTTGGCTCAAGAAATACAAGGAACCCGTGACAATCCTAACTGTTTGTTTCTCTTCTTTTTTATCTGTCAATTTCTGCTCTAGAAAATCCTGCCAACCTTGGTAGCTGAGATTTCTAGACTTGGCTGCCTCTTTCAGCACGCTTTCATCAGTCGCCCGACTATCGTCAAAATGTGTCAGGGTAAGCTCGGTATCTGGCATTGCCCCCAGCAAATCCAACATATCCTCCAAGGCCTTGGTTTTGATGCAGGTAAAGAGGATTTCCTTATGATAATCCGCAAAGCGCTCTTGCAAGGTTGCCAATAAAGCCTTGATAGCATGGGGATTGTGGGCCCCATCCAAGATCATCAAGGGATCTCTTGACACAATTTCCAAACGCCCTGGCCAACTTGTTTCTTCCAAGGCTTGAGTAAGCAAGTGATTGCTTGCTAGTTCTCGACCATCTTCTTGACAAAAAGTATCAAGTAAAGCTATGGCCATCCCAGCATTCTCTATCTGGTGCAAACCAAGTAGGCCAGTCTGGAAGCGACCTTGTCTGACAACACTTGTATAATCAAAGACTTCGCCTGTAACCACACTCTCTTGATGGCTGACCTGATAATTTGCCCCGTAGGCAAGTCTCGGCGCATCTTTCCCTTCCGCAATGCGGTCAATCACAGCCAGCGCTTCTGGAGCGATACGACCTGTTACCAAGGGAATACCTTGTTTGATAATACCAGCCTTCTGCTCTGCTATAGCTTCCAAGGTATCACCAAGTAGGGCCACATGGTCCAATCCAATGGTCGTAATGCCTGTTAGAATAGGCTGGCAAACATTGGTACTATCCAAAAGTCCACCCATACCCACTTCCATGATAGCCACATCTACTTGCTCTGAGGCAAAGTAGTCATAGGCTATGGCTGTGATAATCTCAAACTCGGTTGTGCCCTGTAAATTAGCGGCCGCTTCTCCTTCCAGCAAAGACTGATAGTCTGCCATGAGGGTTTCAAGTCTAGCCTCGGGAATAGATTCCCCATTGATGCTAATCTGGTCTGTGTAATGAATGAGATAGGGCGAGCTAAACACACCAACTCTCAGGCCTAGCTTTTCCAGCATATTTTTCAAAAAAGCAATGGTCGAACCCTTGCCATTGGTCCCTCCGATATGGATGACCTTGAGTTTGAGATGGGGATTGCCACGCAAAGCTAACAGTTCCACCATGCGTTCCAAGCCAAAATGCGGTTGGTCCGTCCGGTAGTTAGCAATCCACTGATTGTTTTCAATTTCTTTCATCTTATTTATATTGTTTTAAATCTAAATTTTCCGCTTCATCAGCCAGACGAATGGCGGAGGCAATTTCAACTGCCATCCTGTGACTAGCTACATCATGCACGCGCACCACTTCTACACCCTGTCTTGCAGCAATACTAGTTACATGAGCCGAAGCCGTATCTCGATTGCGGAAACCAAGTTCTGTCTCAGGATTGACTTCAAAACCACTTTCTTCAAGGATATTGATGACAAACCGCTTGCGCGACACTCCAAGAAAGATTGGATAGCCCTTCTGATGTAGTTTATCCAGGTCCCGTAAAAGAAGCAAATTTTCTTTCTTGGTCAGACCAAAGCCGATTCCTGGATCCAACAGGATATTTTCTGGTGCAATACCAGCTTCCTCTGCTCTCGCTAGTGCTCGTTCAAAGAAAGCCTCCATCAAGTCTTCAATTGGCATTTTTTCAAAGTCAGCTAACTCTTTTTCTGTAAAGGTTTGACCAAAACCAAAATGAGGGAAGATGAGCGAGCTAGGGTGCTGAGGTCGCGCCATGACTGGATTAAACATAATGACTACTTTCGCACCAGCCTTAGCAACCACATGGGCCATTTTCTCATCACCCATAAGACCAGTGATATCATTGACTAGATTGGCACCAGCAGCCAAAGCAGCCTCTGCCACCTGACTCTTCCGAGTATCAATAGAGATGAGGACATCACTTTCCTTGCGAATCGCTTTAATCACTGGAACAACACGCTGGATTTCCTCTTCTATCTCAACATAGCTACTTCTTCCCGGCCGAGTTGATTCTCCACCGATATCTAGCATACTAGCTCCCTCTGCTATCAATTTACGAGCCTGCTGGAGCGCCTGCTCAAGAGCAAAAAATTGACCACCGTCCGAAAAGGAATCTGGGGTTACATTGATAATTCCGCAAATAGCTGTCTTTGCATGATTGGCTTTACTTGACATATCGGTCACTCCCTCAAGGCTTTTCACCATATTATTTCTCTATTTTACCATAAAAAGAAAAAGATGGACAGGATTGCATTCATCTTTTTCCCAGTAGAAACAAGTAAGCAATTGTCAAAAATCTTAAACAGAAATCCCTAATGTCCGACTCAAAATCACCACGAGAGCCAACAAACAGAAAGCAACCCCATTCACAATCATGTGAAGTAAGATAGACATTTCCAAACGTTGGGTCTTGTAAGCCGTCCAAGATAGAACGATCGACATACCTCCATAAATCAATAAAGAAGGTAAATTACTTGGTTGATGCAATAAAGCAAACACAATCGTACCGACTACAAATCCCAAGTTCTCCTTTCCTCGGAAAATCTTTTTAGGAACAATCCCACGGCACAAGATTTCCTCACAAATCGGAGCAAGCAAGGCCAACAAGAAGAAACTGGAAATCAGAGAACTATTCTGAACCATATCGTTAATCTGAGACTGGTTAGCTGTTGTCGTCTCATTTGACAGTTGTAACAAGATAGAACCAAGTATGTTTGAACAGATAATGACTAAATAACTTAATCCCAATCGTGCTAGGTCCTTAGCTCTAAAAAAAGAAAAATTAAAACTTGCTAATTGCGTTTTACGAGCTCCAATGATAAATAGCGCTAAAATCACAATTGAAATACCAGCAACTATCAACCCTGACTGTAACAGTGGTACTTCATGTAAAGCTAAAATGAAAGTAACTGCTAAAGGAATCTGATATAAAATTGTCGCTAGCAAAAAGACCAAAATCCAGCCTGCACGATTCAACAATTCTTTCCACATACTTTGCTCTTCCATCAGCTATCTCCTTTGTATTAAAAAAGGGGGGAAATCCCCCTGGGTCATCCTATTATAGGGCCATGCTGATATAGTTAAGGATAAACAAGGCATCCAAAATCCAAATCATTACATGGACATCTTTAGCTTGACCTTTAACAATCTTAGTCAAAGTGTAAGTCAAGAAACCAACTGCAATACCCTGAGTGATAGAGTAGCTGAATCCCATAAAGATAGATGTGAAGAAAGCAGGAACCGCTTCAGACATATCATCCCAATGGATATTTTTCAAGCTAGCCAACATCATAATCCCAACGATAATCAAGATTGGAGCTGTAGCGGCTGTTGGTACGATCGCTAGAAGTGGGCTAAAGAAGCTTGAGATCGCAAAACAGATAGCTACAACCAAGGCTGTCAAACCAGTACGTCCACCTGCACCGATACCTGCAGCAGACTCAACATAAGTCGTTACGTTTGAAGTACCAGCTACTGCACCAATTGTTGTAGCAATTAAATCAGAATAAAGAGCTTTGTCCAATTTAACTGATTCCTTGTTTTCACCTTTAGAAGCAATGATTCCAACTTTTTCACCAGTACCAATTAGAGTACCAATTGTATCAAAAATATCTGTTAAAGAGAAGGCCAGAATAGCCATCAGAGTCTCAGGTAAGCGAGCTGTATCTGAAATCAAAGCTCCCAAACCTTCTGAACCAAGAGCTGCACCAAAAATTTTCTTCAAATCTTCTACCGCAGCACCCAAGTGATTATTTGAAAAATCAATGCTAGAAATATTAACTAAACCTACCGCAATTGCAAGAACTGTTGTTGTTAAGATAGAAAGGATAATCCCTCCCTTAATCCCTTTGATGACAAAGAAGATAGTAATAGCAAGTCCTGCAAGAGCGACTAAAACAGCTGGGTTATTAAAGTCAACCAATCCTGGAACCGCTGAAGAGTTTGCTGCAATCGTTGCTTGAGCTTTGTCAGCACCTTCTCCTATAACAGTATAGTTACCTGGATCAATCGTAAATTTCAAAAGTCCAGCATTCTTAATCCCTACGTAGGCAAGGAAGACACCGATACCTGCTGAAATAGCTGAACGAAGAGCAGTAGGAATGGATTCAATAATCATTTTGCGTACATTTGTCAAAGTAATAATCAATGAAATAATACCACAAATGAAAACCATAGCCAAAGCTTCTTGCCAAGAATAACCAAGTCCAAAGACAACTGTAAAGGTAAAGAAGGCATTCAGTCCCATACCTGGCGCTTGGGCATATGGTAAGTTGGCATAAAAAGCCATCATAAGAGTTCCTACCACAGAACCTATAATCGTTGCTAGGAAGATACCCTGAGCAGGCATTCCTGTTTGCGAAAGAATTTGTGGGTTTACAAAGAGAATATAACTCATTGCAAAGAAAGTTGTTAAACCAGCGAGAACCTCTGTACGAACGTCTGTACCGTTCTCTTTTAGTTTAAATAATTTGTCCATTATCAATCTCCTTTTAATTTTTACGAACAATAAAAGAATTATATCATTTATCATTCACTTTTTCAATATCTTTGTTTGATTTATTTAATAAAATGATGGAATTTAATTTTTTGTTTGGAATCTGCTTTTCTCTCTGCTTTTTGCTATAATAGTAGACATCTTATCTGGAAAGACACTAGAAAGGTTCATATGACGAAAAAAATTATTGCAGTTGACCTAGATGGAACCCTGCTCAACTCAGACAGTCAGATTTCTGACTTTACCAAAGAAATCATTAAAAAAGTTACTGAAAAAGGGCATCAGATTATTATTACGACAGGTCGCCCTTACCGCATGTCAAAAGATTTCTACCGTGAACTAGGCTTAGACACTCCTATGATTAATTTCAACGGCTCCCTCACTCATTTGCCTGACCAAGTTTGGGGCTTTGAAAAGTGTTTGACCGTAGACAAAAAATATCTGCTAGACATGGTTCGACGTTCTGAGGATATTCAAGCAGATTTTATCGCTGGAGAATACCGTAAAAAATTCTACATTACAAATCCTAATGAAGAAATTGCCAATCCTAAACTATTTGGCGTAGAAGCTTTCCAGCCTGAAAATCAATTTCAGCCTGAATTGGTGACCAAGGATCCTAACTGTATTCTGCTGCAGACCAGAGCCAGTGACAAGTATGCCCTTGCAAAAGAAATGAACTCCTTCTACCAGCATCAACTTTCTATTAATACCTGGGGAGGTCCGCTCAATATCCTTGAGTGTACACCCAAAGGAGTCAATAAAGCCTTCGCTTTGGACTACTTGCTCAAGGTAATGAACCGTGACAAAAAGGATTTGATCGCCTTTGGAGATGAACACAATGATACCGAAATGCTCGCTTTTGCTGGGAAGGGCTATGCCATGAAAAATGCCAATCCAAACCTGCTCCCTTATGCGGATGAGCAAATCGCCCTGACCAACGACCAAGATGGGGTTGCCAAGACCCTGCAAGACTTATTCTTATAGCCCCTACTGAGTCTAGGACAAAAGTCTAACCATAAATATAAAAAGCGAACAAAATAAGTTATCTGACACTCAGAATTCTGTCTTGTTCGCTTTTTTTCCAATCTATCGATTTTAAAAATTTATAATAAAGAATTCCTAAAATCAAAATCTTTTTGTCCCAGCCTCTTTGTGTTCTTTTCACAGTCTCATCAACCAGTTAATCGATTGTTCTATTTTTCACCTCCAAAACCTTGGAAAAGGCTTTCTTTTGTGATATACTTCACATATAAATACAAGAGAGCTCGTCACACTCGACTCTGTTGACACAAAATCAATCCAGTCCCGTTGTCCCTGTTCTCGGCCAATATCAAGGAGGATAGCTATGAAAGCTGTTGTTGTAAATCCAGAAAGCACTGGTGTTGCTATTGAAGAAAAAGTACTCCGTCCACTTGAAACTGGGGAAGCACTTGTAGAAATTGAATACTGTGGTGTTTGCCACACTGACCTCCACGTTGCCCATGGTGACTTCGGTCAAGTACCAGGACGTGTTTTAGGACATGAAGGTGTTGGTATCGTTAAGGAAATTGCCCCAGATGTTAAAAGCCTTAAAATCGGCGACCGCGTCAGTGTTGCTTGGTTCTTTGAAGGATGTGGCACTTGCGAATACTGTACAACTGGTCGTGAAACCCTTTGCCGTACAGTAAAAAATGCTGGCTACTCAGTAGATGGTGGTATGGCTGAACAATGTATCGTAACTGCAGACTATGCAGTCAAAGTTCCTGACGGACTTGATCCAGCCCAAGCTTCTTCTATCACATGTGCTGGTGTAACAACCTATAAAGCTATTAAAGAAGCAAAAGTTGAACCAGGCCAATGGGTTGTTCTTTACGGTGCTGGTGGACTTGGTAACCTAGCTGTTCAATATGCTAAAAAAGTATTCAATGCCCATGTCATCGCAGTTGATATCAACAACGACAAACTTGCCCTTGCAAAAGAAGTGGGTGCTGATATCGTTATTAACGGTCTCGAAGTCGAAGATGTGCCAGGACTCATCAAGGAAAAAACAAATGGAGGTGCTCACTCAGCTGTCGTAACTGCTGTGTCTAAAGTTGCCTTCAATCAGGCTGTTGACTCAGTTCGTGCCGGTGGACGCGTAGTCGCTGTTGGCCTTCCTTCTGAAATGATGGAACTCAGCATCGTTAAAACAGTCCTCGATGGAATCCAAGTTATTGGTTCTCTTGTCGGAACTCGTAAAGACTTGGAAGAAGCCTTCCAATTCGGTGCAGAAGGTCTAGTAGTCCCAGTTGTTCAAAAACGTCCAGTCGAAGATGCTGTGGCAATTTTCGACGAAATGGAAAAAGGTCAAATCCAAGGACGTATGGTACTTGATTTTACAAACTAATTCAATACAAAAAACTATATAAAAAAGTTGGATGCTTCTTCCAACTTTTTTATATTAAATTTTTAAAATAAAAAATATTCTCTCCTTGAAAATATTTATATATCAACATTTTAAAACGTCTGTATTTTATTTCTAAAAAAATTCTATATCAAATAGTTGATTTTTTCATGAAAACGGTTTATACTAATCTAGTCTTAAAGTTTTCTTAAACAATGGGCACAACATTTTATAAGGAGGAATGACAATAATGAGTATCGGAATCATTATTGCGAGCCACGGTGAATTCGCTGCAGGTATTCATCAGTCAGGATCTATGATTTTTGGTGAACAAGAAAAGGTTCAAGTTGTAACCTTTATGCCAAATGAAGGTCCAGATGACCTATACGCTAAATTTAACAACGCTGTGGCTGCATTTGACGCAGAAGATGAGGTGCTAGTTTTGGCTGACCTTTGGAGTGGTTCTCCATTCAACCAAGCTAGTCGCGTGATGGGAGAAAATCCTGATCGTAAGTTTGCCATCATCACAGGACTTAACTTACCGATGTTAATCCAAGCCTATACAGAGCGCCTCATGGACGCTACTGCAGGTGTGGAAAAAGTCGCTGCGAATATTATCAAAGAAGCCAAAGATGGCATCAAAGCTCTTCCAGAAGAGCTCAACCCAGTTGAAGAAGTTGCAAGTGCTGCAGCTGCTCCAGTCGCCCAAGCTGCTATCCCAGAAGGAACTGTTATCGGTGACGGTAAACTGAAAATCAATCTTGCTCGCCTAGACACTCGTCTCCTTCACGGTCAGGTTGCTACTGCTTGGACTCCAGATTCAAAAGCAGACCGTATCATCGTTGCTTCAGATAACGTTGCCAACGACGATCTTCGTAAAGAATTGATTAAACAAGCGGCTCCAAATAATGTCAGAGCCAATGTTGTACCAATCCAAAAATTGATTGAGGTTTCAAAAGACCCACGTTTTGGAGAAACACATGCCCTTATCTTGTTTGAAACACCTCAAGATGCCCTTCGTGCAATTGAAGGTGGCGTGCCAATCAAGACCCTTAACGTAGGATCAATGGCTCACTCAACAGGTAAAACAATGGTCAACAATGTTTTGTCTATGGACAAAGAAGATGTTGCTACATTTGAAAAAATGCGTGACCTTGGTGTTGAATTTGACGTACGTAAAGTACCAAACGACACCAAAAAAGATTTGTTTGACTTGATTAACAAAGCCAACGTTCAATAACAAATATCAAACTATAGAAGAATTCTAAGAAATTTTTTCACTTTATTATCATTAAATAGAAAAGGAATAAAACCATGTCAGATATTTCAATTATTTCTGCTGTCTTGGTTGTAGTTGTTGCCTTCCTTGCAGGTCTTGAAGGTATCCTCGACCAATTCCAATTCCATCAACCAATCGTCGCATGTACCCTTATCGGACTTGCAACTGGTAACCTCGAAGCAGGGGTTATGCTTGGTGGATCACTTCAAATGATCGCCCTTGGTTGGGCAAACATCGGAGCTGCCGTAGCTCCTGACGCTGCTCTTGCATCTGTTGCCGCAGCAATTATCTTAATCAAAGGTGGTAACTTTACTACTGAAGGTATCGCCGTTGCAACAGCAACAGCTATCCCTCTTGCCGTAGCTGGACTTTTCTTGACAATGATTGTTCGTACAATCTCAGTTGGTTTGGTTCACACTGCAGATGCTGCTGCTAAAGAAGGAAATATTGCAGCTGTTGAACGTGCTCACTTTATCGCACTTCTTCTTCAAGGTCTTCGTATTGCTATCCCTGCTGCCTTCCTTATCGCTATTCCAGCTTCTGCCGTTCAAGATGCTCTTAAATTGATGCCAGACTGGTTGAACGGTGGTATGGCTGTCGGTGGTGCTATGGTCGTTGCCGTTGGTTACGCTATGGTTATCAACATGATGGCAACTCGTGAAGTATGGCCATTCTTCGCAATCGGTTTTGCTTTTGCTGCCATTTCTCAATTGACTTTGATTGCCCTTGGTGTAGTCGGTGTTGCCCTTGCCTTCATCTACCTTAACCTTTCAAAACAAGGTGGTAACGGTGGCGGCGGAGCTGCAACTTCTAACGACCCAATCGGTGATATCCTAGAAGACTACTAGAAAGGGGAACAATCATGACTGAAAAACTTCAATTATCAAAATCAGATCGTAAAAAAGTTTGGTGGCGTTCACAATTCCTTCAAGGTTCTTGGAACTACGAGCGTATGCAAAACTTGGGTTGGGCTTACTCATTGATCCCAGCTATCAAAAAATTGTACACTACTAAAGAAGACCAAGCTGCTGCTCTTGAGCGTCACCTTGAGTTCTTCAACACTCACCCATACGTAGCTGCTCCAATCATGGGGGTTACTCTTGCACTTGAAGAAGAACGTGCTAACGGTGTTGAAATCGACGACGCTGCTATCCAAGGGGTTAAAATCGGTATGATGGGACCTCTTGCTGGTATCGGTGACCCAGTATTCTGGTTTACAGTTCGTCCTATCCTTGGAGCTCTTGGTGCATCACTTGCTGCATCTGGTAACTTGGTTGGTCCACTTCTCTTCTTCTTCGGATGGAATGCTATCCGTATGGCCTTCCTATGGTATACACAAGAATTTGGTTACAAAGCTGGATCTGAAATCACTAAAGACATGTCTGGTGGTATCTTGAAAGACATCACTAAAGGTGCTTCTATCCTTGGTATGTTCATTCTTGCCGTTCTTGTACAACGTTGGGTATCTATCAACTTCACTGTTAACCTTCCAGGTAAACAATTGGCTGAAGGTGCCTACATCAACTTCCCAGAAGGAGCTGTATCAGGTGCTGAATTGAAAGGTATCCTTGGTCAAGCACTTGGTGGATTGAGCCTAGATAAGATTCAACCACAAACCCTTCAAGGCCAGTTGAACTCATTGATTCCAGGATTGATGGGACTTCTCCTTACTTTCCTTTGCATGTGGTTGCTTAAGAAAAAAGTATCACCAATCTCAATCATCCTTGCACTCTTTGCAGTAGGTATCGCAGCTCGTTTCTTCGGTATCATGTAATCAAGAAAATCGAGTAGGGGATAATCTCTAGCCCCTCTCACACCACCGTACGTGCCGTT
>NZ_CAUQCJ010000044.1:0-12561 GCF_963516515.1 uncultured Streptococcus sp.
ATAGCTGACAGCTTGTGTTAGTTTTGGATTTTTTAAGAGTAGATGAGTATTAAAATTATAAGGAGGACGCAGGTGGCTAAAAATTTAAAATTAAAATTAGCTCGTGTGGAGCTTGATTTAACACAAGGTCAACTGGCAGAGGCTGTGGGGGTGACGCGCCAGACTATTGGTTTGATAGAGGCGGGAAAATACAATCCTAGTCTCTCACTCTGCCAGTCCATTTGCAGATGTTTAGGGAAAACCCTAGACCAATTATTTTGGGAGGAAGAAGATGGTAAATAAATTCATTCATTATCAATTACTTGACGAAAGAGAAGAACAACTAATCAATAAAGCTGGTGCAGAATCCTTTACCCTCTTCATTGGGCTTGTGCTTCTAAGCTATTTGGTGGCTGTGTTAGCTCCCTCTATTTTTAATCCGAATTTTCTAGTCTATACTCTGATAGTAGGAATTTTCTTCTTTTTCAATCGTGCCCGTTATCTGGGAGTGACCTACTATAGTCGTTTTCATTTTACGATTTTGGGTTGTTTTTTCTTAACATTGGCTATTACAACTCTCTTGATGTTGCAGAATTATCAATTCAACATAGAAATTTATCAGCACAATCCTTTGAATGCTAAATACCTGTCCGCTTGGGCCATTACTTATGTCATTTACCTTCCCTGGGTCTTTATCGGCAATCTCGGTCTGAAGAGCTATGGCGAATGGGCTCAGAAAAAATTTGAGCAAGACATGGATGAACTGGAGAGTGGTGAATAGCTTGTTACTCTTTTCTCAATCCAGCTAAAATGTGATATAATAGTACTAATTTATTGGAATACATGAAAGTTCTTGAAAATTTTTATGGGTTTCTAGTTAAGGAAGTAGGAAAAGTATGTATCCAGATGATAGTTTGACATTGCACACGGACTTGTACCAGATCAACATGATGCAGGTTTACTTTGACCAAGGGATTCACAATAAAAAGGCGGTCTTTGAGGTTTATTTCCGCCAACAGCCTTTTAAGAACGGCTATGCGGTTTTTGCTGGTTTGGAAAGAATTGTGAGCTATCTTGAAGACTTGCGTTTTTCAGATAGTGATATTGCCTATTTGGAGTCGCTTGGCTATCATGGGGTATTCTTGGACTACCTCCGCAATTTCAAGTTGGAGTTGACCGTTCGTTCTGCCCAAGAAGGGGACTTGGTTTTTGCTAACGAGCCTATTGTGCAGGTAGAAGGCCCTCTAGCCCAATGTCAGTTGGTTGAAACGGCCCTTTTGAACATCGTCAACTACCAGACCTTGGTGGCTACTAAGGCAGCTCGTATTCGTTCGGTCATCGAAGATGAACCTCTGATGGAGTTTGGGACACGTCGGGCGCAAGAAATGGATGCGGCTATCTGGGGAACACGCGCAGCGGTGATTGGTGGTGCCAATGGAACTAGCAACGTGCGTGCTGGTAAACTCTTTGATATTCCTGTCTTGGGGACCCATGCCCATTCCTTGGTGCAGGTTTATGGTAACGACTATGAGGCTTTCAAGGCTTACGCTGCAACCCACAAAAATTGCGTTTTTCTTGTGGATACCTATGACACCCTTCGTATCGGTGTACCAGCGGCCATTCAGGTGGCGCGTGAGCTAGGAGACCAGATTAACTTTATGGGTGTTCGGATTGATTCTGGGGATATTGCCTACATTTCCAAGAAAGTTCGTCAGCAACTGGACGAGGCTGGATTTACAGAGGCTAAGATTTATGCTTCTAATGATTTGGATGAAAATACCATCCTCAACCTCAAGATGCAAAAGGCCAAGATTGATGTCTGGGGTGTGGGTACCAAGCTGATTACAGCCTATGACCAGCCAGCTCTTGGTGCAGTTTATAAGATTGTGGCCATTGAAGATGAAAATGGTAACATGCGCAATACCATCAAGCTGTCTAATAATGCGGAAAAAGTGTCTACGCCAGGTAAGAAGCAGGTGTGGCGCATTACCAGTCGTGAAAAAGGCAAGTCAGAAGGCGACTACATTACTTATGATGGTGTGGATGTGAGTGACATGACAGAAATCAAGATGTTCCATCCGACCTACACCTACATCAAGAAGACGGTTCGTAATTTTGACGCTGTTCCTCTCTTAGTGGATATCTTCAAGGACGGAAAATTGATTTACAACCTGCCTAGCTTGACTGAGATTCAGGATTATGCTCGTAAGGAATTTGACAAGCTTTGGGATGAGTACAAGCGCGTGCTCAATCCGCAGCATTATCCAGTGGATTTGGCGCGTGATGTATGGCAAGACAAGATGGACTTGATTGACAAAATGCGCAAGGAAGCCCTTGGTGAAGGAGAAGAAGAATGAGTTTGCAAGAAACAATTATACAAGAACTGGGCGTGAAACCAGTGATTGATGCCCAGGAAGAAATTCGTCGTTCCATTGATTTCTTAAAGAGATACCTGAAAAAACATCCCTTCCTAAAAACCTTTGTACTAGGGATTTCTGGAGGTCAGGACTCAACCTTGGCAGGTCGCTTGGCCCAACTGGCTATGGAAGAACTGCGAGCAGAAACTGGAGATGACAGCTACAAATTTATCGCTGTCCGCCTGCCATACGGAGTGCAAGCTGATGAAGCAGATGCTCAAAAAGCTCTAGCCTTTATCCGACCAGATGTCAGCTTGGTAGTTAATATAAAGGAATCAGCTGACGTAATGACAGTAGCAGTTGAAGCGACAGGTAGTCCTGTTTCAGATTTCAACAAGGGAAATATCAAGGCACGTTGCCGTATGATTGCCCAATATGCCCTTGCTGGTGCCCATAGCGGAGCGGTCATTGGAACAGACCATGCTGCGGAAAATATCACAGGTTTCTTTACCAAGTTTGGTGACGGTGGTGCAGATATTTTACCCCTTTTCCGCCTCAATAAACGTCAAGGAAAACAACTCTTGCAGGAACTTGGTGCAGACCCAGCCCTTTATGAAAAAATCCCAACAGCAGACCTAGAAGAAGACAAACCTGGTCTAGCTGATGAAGTTGCACTTGGAGTTACCTATGAAGAAATTGATGACTACCTAGAAGGCAAAACAATCAGCCCAGAAGCCCAAGTAACAATCGAAAACTGGTGGCATAAAGGCCAACACAAACGCCACCTACCAATCACCGTATTTGATGACTTTTGGGAGTGAAAACCTCCAGTGGAGGTTTTCAGCCCGAGTTTAAAAATAGGAAAACGAGGCAGATTCGGTAACTCGAAGAGTTCGATTTCGTCGTCTCACCCCCGCAACGATGACTAGGTTTGAAAAAGCTTGGTAAAGCGTATTTCAAACCAGACAGCGACTGCGTCAAGAGATTAGATGAAAACTCGTTTTCTAGCTGTTACTGAGCTTAGTCTTTTTACCCCGAGTTTAGAAATAAGAAAATGAGGAACCTCCAGTGGAGGTTTTCAGCCTCTCACCTTGAAATAAAAAAGTGAGAGTAGGTCCGGTAACTCGAAGAGTTCGATTTCGTCGTCTCACCCCCGCAACGATGACTAGGTTTGAAAAAGCTTGGTAAAGCGTATTTCAAACCAGACAGCGACTGCGTCAAGGGAGTAGAAAAAACACTTATTTCCTAGCTGTTACTGAGTTTAGTCTTTTTACCCCGAGTCTAGAAATAAAAAAACGAGGAAGGTCCAGTGGACCTTTTTAGCTTATTACCTTGAGATTCGAAAGCAAAACAAATTTCAATGGCGATTGAACAGAGAATCATCTATTAGAAAGTGAGGTAGCACCATGAAATCTATTGGTACGCAAATGTTACAGACAGAACGTTTAATCTTGAGAAGATTTGTGGAGAGTGATGCGGAAGCCATGTTTCAAAATTGGGCTTCGTCTGCTGAGAATCTAACCTACGTCACTTGGGATCCCCATCCTGATGTCGAGGTGACTCGGAACTCCATTCTAAATTGGGTTGCTTCCTATGCTAATCCCAACTATTACAAATGGGCCATTTGCCTCAAAGAAAACCCTGAGCAAGTGATAGGAGATATTAGTATCGTTGAAATTCACGAGAAAGATTTAAGTTGTGAAATTGGCTATGTGCTAGGAAAGAAATACTGGGGTCATGGTATGATGACAGAGGCCTTAAAAGCTGTGTTGGACTTCTGTTTTACTCAAGCAGGTTTTCAAAATGTCAGAGCACGATATGCCAGTCTCAATCCAGCTTCAGGTCGTGTCATGGAGAAGGCTGGAATGTCCTATCTAAAGACTATTACCAATGGTGTGGAGAGAAAGGGCTATCTTTCGGATCTTATTTATTACCAGATAAGTAGGGAGGACTGATAAGTTTAAAATTTATTGCTTATCCGCTGTCCTCATTTTTTATTTACTGTTTCATTTATCCTCTCTTTTCCGAATAAATAAGTAGTAGCAGAGAATCTAGTAAACATAGATTTAAAAATGTGCTATAATGAAAGGAGAGGAAGTATGACTGTACGTCATCCGGGCATCAGCCCGACCAATGATTTAGTTGCTAAGAAGATTTTTAGCAATCCAGAAATCACTTGTCAATTTATTCGCGATATGTTGGATTTACCAGCCAAAAATGTAACCATTTTGGAGGGGAGCAATATTCATGTACTACCTTCCTTGCCGTACTCGGCACAGGATTTCTACACTAGCATAGATGTCTTGGCGGAGTTGGACAATGGAACGCAAGTTATTATCGAAATACAAGTACATCATCAGAATTTTTTTATCAATCGCCTGTGGGCTTACCTTTGCAGTCAGGTTAATCAAAATCTAGAAAAAATTCGCCAACGTGAAGGTGATACTCATCAGAGTTATAAACACATCGCACCAGTATATGCTATCGCTATTGTAGATAGTAATTATTTCCAAGATGATTTAGCCTTTCACAGCTTTAGCATGCGAGAGGATACGACAGGTGAGGTTTTAACTATCACAAACAATGGACAAGAAAACCATCTGGTCAAGATGGCGTTCTTAGAATTAAAAAAATACAGAGAAACCAGCAAAGACGAGGTTCGCAAGCCATGGTTGGAGTTTTTTGGGAACAAGCCCTTTACCCAGCGCCCCGAGCGAGCCATCAGCCAGGCAGATCAACTGCTAGACTACAAGAGCTGGTCCGAGGAGGACAGGAAAATGTTTAGTGAACAGCGCAGACGCGAAGAACAAGCATTATTAGCACACGACTATGCCTTGGAACAAGCTGAAGAAAAAGGCTTGGAGCGTGGGAAAGTTGAAGGAAGTTTCACTATGTTAGTAGATCTAGTCCGCCAAGGTCTTTTAACTGCTGAGGTTGCAAGTCAGCAATTAGGTATGACTGTCTCTGAGTTTGAAGAACTATTGAAAGAGCATCACAAATAAGACCTAAAAATACAGAGAAACCAGCAAAGATAAGGTTCGCAAGCCGTGGTTGGAGTTTTTCGGTAACAAGCCCTTTACCCAGCAACCAGAACGAGCCATCAGCCAAGCAGACCAACTGCTGGACTACAAGAACTGGTCCGAGGAGGATAGGACGATGTTTAGTCAACTACGTATGTGCGAAGAACAAGCCTTGTTAGCACAGGACTATGCCTTGGAACAAGCTGAGGAGAAAGGTTTAGAGCGTGGGAAAGTTGAAGGAAGGGAAGAAGGAAAACTTTTGGCCTTCCTAGATATGGTTCGCCAACATGTTTTAACTTCCGAATTTGCTAGTGAGCAATTAGGCATGACCGTCGCTGAGTTTGAGGCACTATTGTAAGAACTTCACAATAATGGCATTTTTGGAACTAAAAAAATACAGAGAAACCAGCAAAGATAAGGTTCGTAAACTGTAATTGGAGTTTTTGTAAATCAGTAAATCGATGACAGATTTTTTCCGTGATAGATGGAAGAATCTGTTTTTTTAGTTTACTAGATGTTGGCTCTAAAACCTAAGATAGCTTACCCTTTTACTCATGCTTTTTTGATTTCTTTGAAGTATAACCTGATTAAATTCCTATTTTTCCCTATCATTGTCCCTGTTTTTTCTGGAGTTTTGGGGCTATAATAGACCTATCAAATCAAAGAATGGAGGAAGGCAATGGATAATATAATCTTTTTTATCAGTGTTTTTCTTGCTGGAATTCTTTCCTTCTTTTCTCCTTGTATCTTACCCTTGTTACCGGTCTATGCAGGGGTCTTGTTGGATGACAAAGATGGTGCTCAGGCTTCTAGTGGAAAATATTCAATCTCACTTGTTAGTTTATTGCGAACTTTGGCTTTTATAGCGGGGATTTCCTTTGTTTTTATCTTACTAGGCTATGGAGCTGGTTTTTTAGGCAATTTGCTGTATGCTTCTTGGTTTCAGTATGTGACGGGTGCGGTTATCATTCTCTTGGGCTTGCACCAGATGGAAGTCTTACATTTGCAGGGACTCTACAAGGAAAGAAGGCTACAATTAAAGAGACAGGGGCAAAAGGGTAAGGGCTATAGTCAGGCATTTTTATTGGGCTTGACCTTTAGTTTTGCTTGGACGCCTTGTGTGGGACCGGTTCTTGGCTCTGTTTTGGCCTTGGCGGCTTCAGGTGGCTCAGGTGCTTGGCAGGGAGCTGGTCTCATGTTGGTTTACACGCTGGGTTTGGCACTACCATTTTTGGTTCTAGCTCTTGCCTCCAGCTATGTTTTGAAACATTTCCGAAAACTTCATCCCTACCTCGGAACCCTCAAAAAAGTAGGTGGTTTCCTCATTATCGTGATGGGAATCTTGGTGCTTTTGGGAAATGCTTCCATTTTGACTACATTATTTGAATAGAAAGGAAGAAGAAATGAAAAAATGGCAAACATGTCTCCTTGGAGTAGGCTCAATCTGTTGCTTGGCAGCCTGTTCGGCTAAAAATATGTCAGACGAATCTACTATGAAGGAGCAAACAAAAACAGAACAAGTTAGTTCGCAAACTGCGACTAAAGGTCAGGCGGTTGCTGATTTCGAACTGACGGGAGTAGATGGCAAGACCTACCGCTTGTCTGATTACAAGGGCAAGAAAGTCTATCTCAAATTCTGGGCTTCTTGGTGTTCCATCTGTCTAGCCAGCCTTCCAGATACGGATGAAATCGCTAAGGATGCTGGAGACGACTACGTGGTCTTGACAGTGGTATCTCCTGGCCACAAGGGAGAACAAGCGGAAGCTGACTTTAAGAACTGGTACAAGGGCTTGGATTATAAAAATTTCCCAGTTCTAGTTGATCCATCAGGCAAACTTTTGGAAAGTTATGGTGTCCGTTCTTACCCAACTCAAGCCTTTATAGACAAGGAAGGCAATCTGGTCAAAACGCAACCAGGTTTTATGGATAAGGATATGATTTTAAAAGAATTGAAAGAAATGGGGTAGAGAAAGGTCATGAACGATAAAGTAAAATTGTTTGTCTTGGCAGGGATCTTTTTCCTAGCCATAAGCGGTTTCTATTTTCTATTGATGCGAAATGCAGGGCAGACAGATAGCTCGCAAATTGAGAAAGCGGCAGTTAGCCAAGGAGGAAAAACAGTGAAAAAAACAGAAATTAGTAAAGACGCAGACTTGCACGAAATTTATCTAGCTGGGGGATGTTTCTGGGGAGTGGAGGAATATTTCTCACGCGTTCCTGGAGTGACAGATGCCGTTTCAGGCTATGCGAACGGTAGAGGAGAAACAACCAAGTACGAATTGATTAACCAAACAGGACATGCGGAGACTGTCCATGTTACCTATGATGCCAAGCAAATTTCCCTCAAAGAAATCCTGCTTCATTACTTCCGCATTATCAATCCAACCAGCAAAAATAAACAAGGAAATGATGTGGGGACCCAGTATCGTACTGGTGTTTATTACACAGATGACAAGGATTTGGAGATAATCGACCAAGTCTTTGATGAGGTGGCTAAGAAATACGATCAACCTCTGGCAGTTGAAAAGGAGCCCTTGAAGAATTTTGTGGTGGCTGAGGACTATCACCAAGACTATCTCAAGAAAAATCCAAATGGCTACTGCCATATCAATGTCAATCAGGCAGCCTATCCCGTTATTGATGCCAGCAAATATCCCAAACCAAGTGATGAAGAATTGAAAAAGACCCTGTCACCTGAGGAGTATGCAGTTACCCAGAAAAATCAAACAGAACGGGCTTTCTCAAACCGCTACTGGGATAAATTTGAATCTGGTATCTATGTGGATGTGGCAACTGGCGAACCCCTCTTTTCATCAAAGGACAAGTTTGAGTCTGGTTGTGGCTGGCCTAGTTTCACCCAACCCATCAGTCCAGATGTTGCCACCTACAAGGAAGATAAGTCTTACAATATGACACGCATGGAAGTGCGAAGCCGAGTTGGAGATTCTCACCTTGGCCATGTCTTTACGGACGGCCCACAGGACAAGGGTGGCTTGCGCTACTGTATTAATAGTCTCTCTATCCGCTTTATTCCCAAAGACCAAATGGAAGAAAAAGGCTATGCCTATTTACTAGATTATGTTGATTAAGAGGGCTTTCCTAAGCAGTTAGAGGAGAATTTTGCTATACTGATACTAGTAAGTGACAAAGGAGAGAAGCATGACATATAGAATCTTAATCGTAGAAGATGAATATCTGGTAAGACAAGGCTTGACCAAGCTGGTCAATGTAGCAGCCTACGATATGGAAATCATCGGTCAAGCTGAAAATGGAAGGCAGGCTTGGGAATTGATACAAAAGCAGGTGCCAGATATTATTCTAACCGATATCAACATGCCTCAGCTAAATGGCATCCAGTTGGCCAGTCTGGTCCGAGAAACCTATCCTCAGGTGCATCTAGTTTTTTTGACAGGCTACGATGATTTTGATTATGCCTTGTCTGCTGTCAAACTAGGTGTGGATGACTACCTGCTCAAGCCCTTTTCTCGTCAGGATATTGAGGAAATGTTGGGGAAAATCAAGCAAAAGTTGGATAAGGAAGAGAAAGAAGAGCGGTTACAAGATTTATTGATCGATAAGTTTGAAGGAAACATGGCCCAGAAGATCCAGTCTCATCTTGATGACAGCCAATTTAGTTTAAAGTCTTTGGCCAGTGACTTAGGTTTTAGTCCGACTTATCTGAGTTCTTTGATTAAGAAAGAGTTGGGTCTGCCTTTTCAGGATTATTTGGTGCGAGAACGTGTCAAACAAGCCAAGCTCTTGCTTCTGACCACAGATTTAAAGATTTATGAGATAGCCGAAAAGGTTGGTTTTGAAGATATGAACTATTTTACCCAACGCTTTAAGCAGATTGCAGGTGTGACGCCTCGTCAGTTTAAGAAGGGGGAAGGTCGATGAAGCGTTCTTCTCTCCTAGTCAGAATGGTTATTTCCATCTTTCTGGTCTTTCTCATTCTCCTTGCTCTGGTTGGGACTTTCTACTATCAATCTAGTTCTTCAGCCATTGAGGCCACTATTGAGGGCAATAGCCAAACGACTATCAGCCAGACTAGCCACTTTATTCAGTCTTATATCAAAAAATTAGAAACCACCTCGACCAGTTTGACCCAGCAGACGGAAGTCCTATCCTATGCGGAGAATCCCAGTCAAGACAAGGTCGAGGGAATCCGAGATCTGTTTTTGACCATCTTAAAGGCAGACCAGGACTTGAAAACAGTAGTTCTGGTGACTAAATCCGGTCAGGTCATTTCTACAGATGACAGTGTGCAAATGAAAACCTCCTCATATATGATGGCTGAGGATTGGTACCAAAAGGCCATTCATCAGGGAGCCATGCCAGTTTTGACACCAGCTCGTAAATCAGATAGTCAATGGGTCATTTCTGTCACTCAAGAACTTGTTGATGAAAAGGGAGCCAATCTAGGTGTGCTTCGTTTGGACATTTCCTACGAAACTCTGGAAGCCTATCTCCATCAACTCCAGTTGGGTCAGCAGGGTTTTGCCTTTATCATCAATGAAAACCATGAATTTGTCTACCATCCTCAACACACAGTTTATAGCTCAGCTAGCGAAATGGAGGCTATGAAACCCTATATTGAGACAGGTCAGGGATATACCCTTGACCACAAATCCTACGTCAGTCAGGAAAAGATTGCAGGAACTGATTGGACGGTTCTTGGCGTATCTTCATTGGAGAAGTTAGACCAGGTTCGGAGTCAGCTCTTGTGGACCTTGCTTGGGGCTAATGTCACATCTCTTCTTGCCTGTCTCTGCTTGGTGTGGTTTAGTCTCAAACGCTGGATTGCTCCTTTGAAGGATTTGAGAGAAACCATGCTGGCAATTGCTTCTGGTAATCAGAATCTTCGTGCCAAGGAAGCGGGTGCTTATGAACTGAGAGAGGTGATTCGCCAGTTCAATGCTATGTTGGATCAGATTGATCAGCTCATGGCAGATGTGCGCAAGCAGGAAGAAACGACTCGTCAGTATGAACTTCAAGCCTTGTCGAGCCAGATTAACCCCCATTTCCTCTACAACACCTTGGACACTATTATCTGGATGGCTGAATTTCAGGATAGTCAGCGAGTGGTTCAGGTGACCAAGTCCTTGGCAACCTATTTCCGCCTAGCGCTCAATCAAGGTAAGGATTTGATTTGCCTCACTGACGAAATCAACCATGTTCGCCAGTATCTCTTTATCCAGAAACAACGTTATGGAGATAAGCTGGAATATGAGATTGAGGAGAATCCTGCCTTTGATAAGCTAGTCTTGCCCAAGCTGGTCCTACAACCCCTTGTAGAGAATTCTCTTTACCATGGCATCAAGGAGAAGGAAGGACAGGGACATATTAAAGTTTCCGTTCAGAAAAAGGATTCAGGACTAGTCATCCGCATTGAGGATGACGGCGTTGGTTTCCAAGATGCTAGCGATAGTAGTCAAAGTCAGCTCAAACGTGGGGGAGTTGGTCTGCAAAATGTTGATCAACGGTTCAAACTTCATTTTGGAGAAGATTATCAGATGAAGATTGATTCTGCACCCGACAAAGGAACGACGGTTGAAATATACATAAATAGAATAGAAACTAGCTAACTCCCGGTCAATTCTGGGAGTTTTATGCGTAATTGAGAAAGCTTTCTAGTTTGTCTATCTTGCTAAAAACAAGAAAAAACGATATGATAGATAATGACAAAAGAGGTATCAAGTATGAAGGAAAAAGACATTCAAAGAGAAACAAGCCAGATTGTAGAAGATGTACTGGAAAAGGCCGATTTGAAGCAGGGATCTATCTTTGTTTTGGGCCTTTCTTCTAGTGAAGTGATAGGTGGTCAGATTGGGAAGGAATCCAGCCAAGAAATTGGCGAAATCATTGTGAAGACCATCCTAGATATCCTAGAGGAAAAAGGAATTCATCTAGCTGTTCAAGGCTGTGAACATGTCAATCGGGCTCTCGTTGTTGAACGTCAGGTTGCAGAGCAGTTTGGTCTGGAAATGGTCAGTGTCCTTCCTACTCTTCATGCAGGAGGTTCGGGTCAATTGGCAGCCTTCAAGTTTATGCAGGATCCAGTTGAGGTTGAATTTATCAAGGCTCATGCTGGATTGGATATCGGAGACACTGCAATTGGTATGCATGTCAAGCATGTTCAGGTTCCGATTCGCCCTCTTTTGAGAGAAATTGGGCATGCCCATGTAACGGCGCTTGCTAGCCGTCCAAAATTAATTGGAGGTGCGCGTGCGCACTATCCGCAAGATTCTATTAGAAAGTCGTGAAAATGAGAAAAACAAAACAGCAACTAGAAAAAATCACCAAATATTCGATTCGTAAGCTAACTGTTGGGGTAGGTCCTGTAGCCATCGGGGCCTTCCTTTTTGGTGCTAGTCCCCTTTCAGTAGATAAGGTTCAAGCCAATGAAGTTGGTGGTACTCAAAGCGTTCATTACCGTTATTTGGCGGAGCAGGAATTGACCGAGTCTGAAAAAGCCCTGATTCATCATGAGGTTCCTACAGAATTTCAAGATGATGATATTCTTTATGTAGTTTATCGTAAGAAGGCAACTAACAGTCAACAACTTCCATACACAGGAAGTAAGGAACTTGCATTAGCAGGTCTTGGCTTGGCAACGGCTTCTCTAGCAGTCTTTTTGGTGTCCAAAAAAGGTCGTAAAGAGGTTTTAGGTGTTCTCTTGATTAGTTCTTTAGGAGCCAGCACTTTTGTACCTTATGGAACATTTGCGTTTGAAAATAAAGAATTGCTTTCTTACAACCAAACTATTTCGGCCTCTACCCATGAAGGCTTGGCTGAAGGGATTATCCATATTGATGGTTATGAGTACATTGGCTACTTCAAGGAAGCAGAGCTTCATCCATCAAAACGAGCTTCAGCTGAGAAGCCTCAGTTACCAGTAGAAAAGCAAATTCCAACAGGAATTGAAAAATCTGAAGTTGCTACAAAGGCTGAATCTCTAGTTCAACCAGAAGCACCAGCTTATACAAATGAGCTTATATCCAAAGGCACTCAAGAGGAAGGCAAAGCAGGTCAGGCTCTAACGCAACCAACATTACCAGAGGCTAGAGTAGAGTCTAAAGGAACCCAAGAGGAAGGCAAAGCAGGTCAATCCTTAACACACCCCGAATTGCCAGAGGCTACAGTAGAGTTTAAAGGCACTCAAGAGGAAGGCAAAGCAGGTCAGGCTCTAACGCAACCAACATTAC
>NZ_CAUQCJ010000045.1:0-12182 GCF_963516515.1 uncultured Streptococcus sp.
CAAGAGGAAGGCAAAGCAGGCCAAGCCTTAACGCACCCTGAATTACCAGAAGCTCAAGTAGGAGTGAAAGGTACCCAAGAGGAAGGCAAAGCAGGTCAGGCTCTAACGCAACCAACATTACCAGAGGCTACAGTAGAGTTTAAAGGAACCCAAGAGGAAGGCAAAGCAGGCCAAGCCTTAACGCACCCTGAATTACCAGAAGCTCTAGTTGAAATGAAGGGTACCCAAGAAGAAGGTAAGGAAGGCCAAGCTCTAACACAAGCTGAATTACCAGAGTATAAAGAACCAGTTTCAACTAAGGGAACACAAGAAACAGGAAAAGAAGGCCAAGCTACAGAGCAATCAGCAAATCCAGAATATAAAGTAACAACTGGTACAGTTGAGAAGTCTACTGAAAGTGAACTAGATTTCACAACAGAAGTAGTTCTGGATGACACAAAATATGTGGGTGACGAAGTAGTTGAAAATCCTGCTTCTAAAGGAGTTCAAGTTACGAAAACAACTTACGAAACAGTGGAAGGTGTAGAAACAGACAAAGTCCTTTCTACAACAACAGAAGTAAAAACTCCTGCCGTTTCTAAAGTCGTTAAAAAAGGGACAAAACCAGTTGAAGGAACAGCAGTTGAAACAAGAGAAGAAGTCATTCCTTTTGCTACAAAAACAGAAGATGATGACACTTTAAAACGTGGAACAACTAAAGTTGCTCAAGAAGGTGTAGACGGTAAGAAACAAATTACTGAAACCTATAAAACGATTCGTGGAGAAAAAACAAACGATGCTCCAACAGTAGTAGAAAAAGTTATCCAAGAACCTCAAGATAAAATTATTAAGCAAGGCACAAAAGGGTTAGAAAAGCCAACATTACAATGGGCTAATACTGAAAAAGATGTCTTGAAGAAGAGTGCCACAGCTAGTTATACATTGACTAAACCAGCTGGAGTAGAAATCAAATCAATCAAATTAGCGTTAAAAGATAAAGATGGACAACTTGTCAAAGAAGTAACGGTATCTGAAAATAATTTAAACGCTACTTTAGATAAATTGAAATATTATCAAGGTTACACCCTATCTACTACAATGGTTTATGATCGTGGAGAAGGTGAAGAAACTGAGAAATTAGAAGATAAACAAATTCAATTAGACCTTAAAAAAGTTGAAATCAAAAATATCAAAGAAACCAGCTTAATGAGTGTAGATGCTGAAGGAAACGAAACAGATAAGAGCTTATTAACTGAAAAGCCAACAGATGTTGCTCCGCTTTACTTACGAGTAACAACTCATGACAATAAAGTGACAAGACTTGCTGTTGATAAGATAGAAGAAGTGGTTAAAGATGGGGAAACTTTATATAAAGTTACTGCAACTGCGCCTGATTTAGTTCAGCATACAGATTCTTCGAAATTAGCTAACGAGTATGTTTATTATATAGCTAAACCAAAACCAAAAGTGGATAATGTTTACTATGATTTCGCTGAATTGGTTGAAGCTATTCAAAATAACCCAGAAGGTGAATATAAAATTGGACAAAGCTTAAATGCTACTAATATTAAACCAAATGGAAAATCTTATATTACTAAGAAATTTAAAGGTACGTTAACTAGTACTGATGGGAATAGGTTTGCTATTCATAACTTAAGCAATCCATTATTTGATGTTATTGAAAATTCTACAATTAAAGATTTAATTTTCTCTAACGTGAATATAAATAAACCAGGTACGGATCAAATAGCGACACTTGCAAAAGATGCTACAAATACGACAATTGAAAATGTTAAAATTACGGGTAGTATTGTTGGTGGTAATGATGTAGCTGGAGTTGTTAATAATTTAAATAATGGAAGCAAAATGAAAAATGTTTCTGTTATCGGAAAACTTCGCACAGAAGGTAAAAAAGGTTGGAGTATTTCTGGTTTAGTTAACAACCAAAGAAAAGCAAATATTGAAAAAGTTTATACAGATGTAGAAATCACTGGTGAAAGAGCTCGTGGTTCAGCTTTAGTTTCAACACTTGATAGGGGTATGGACCCAATGGATGTAAGAGCTAACGGACATATTAAAAAAGCTGTAGCAAAAGGGTCAATTAACTTGAAAAACAATGTAGAGACAGGTGGAGTTATTACTAAAAACTGGCCATACGGATTTTTAGAAGATGTTATTAGTTATGTAAAAGTAACTAACGCTGAAAAACTTTATGGTTCAGGTGATATTGGAGATGATGACTTTGGGTTCCCTTATTTAAGTAGAGTTGTCAGCGTAGCTGGGGAAGCTACTGGTAATGTGACAAGAAAAAATGCGGACAAACTTAAAGAAATCTCTAAAGAAGAAGCTGATAAAAGATTAGAAAGTTTCGATATTACATCTAAAGATTTTGAAGCTCCAACATTATTAGTAGATAAGTTAAATAATAATCTCCCAAAATCTGATACGTATAAAGAGATTCAAGATTATAATGCAGAACGTGAACTTGCTTACCGAAATGTGGAAAAACTTCAACCGTTCTACAACAAAGAATGGATTATCAATCAAGGAAATAAAATTCCTGCTGGTTCTAAATTATTAACGACTGAAGTATTATCTGTAACTGGTATGAAAGATGGTCAATTCGTGACTGACTTATCAAGTGTTGATAAAATAATGATTCATTACGCTGATGGTACTAAAGAAGAAATGACGGTTGCTTCTAAGGATTCAAACGTAGCACAAGTTCGTGAATATAGTATTACAGGTCTAGATGGCATTGTTTACACACCAAATATGGTGGATAAGAATCGTGACAAACTAATTGCTGATGTGAAAGAAAAATTAGCAAGTGTCGAATTGATTTCACCTGAAGTGCGTGCATTAATGGACAAACGTAACAAACCAGCTGAGAATAGTGACAATCATAAGAACAATTACATTCGTAACTTGTTCCTTGAAGAAAGCTTTGAAGAAGTTCGAGGAAACCTTGATAAACTTGTGAAAGCTTTAGTTGAGAATGAAGACCACCAATTAAATGGTGACGAAGCTGCAATGAAAGCTCTTGTTAAGAAAGTAGACGAAAACAAAGCGAAAATTATGATGGGTCTTACTTATCTAAATCGTTACTATGGATTTAAATACGACGAAAAATCAATGAAAGATCTTATGATGTTCAAACCTGACTTCTATGGTAAGAATGTAAATATCTTAGATTTCTTGATTAAGATCGGTTCTAGAGAAAATAACATTAAAGGTAACAGAACATTAGAAGCTTATCGAGAAACGATCGGTGGAACGATTGGTATTGGTGAGTTGAACGGTTTATTAAACTATAATATGCGTTTATTCACAAACGAAACTGATATTAACACCTGGTATAAGAAAGCTGTTTCACATACAAACTATGTCGTTGAGAAACAATCATCAAATCCATTGTTTGCGGACAAGAAATATCGTTTATATGAAAACTTAAACAATGGCGAACATAGCAAATATATCTTGCCACTTCTGACTACAAAGAAAGCTCATATGTTCTTGATTTCAACATACAATACACTAGCATTTAGTGCGTTTGAGAAATATGGTAAGAATACAGAAGCTGAACGTGAAGCATTCAAGAAAGAAATTGACTTACGTGCACAAGAACAAATCAACTACTTAGACTTCTGGTCTCGCTTGGCGGCTGATAATGTACGTAATCAGTTGTTGAAATCTGAAAACATGGTTCCATCGGCTATCTGGGATAACCATGGTGCGCCAGGTGGATGGGTTGATAGAATGGGTCATACGAAGAACGGTGATTATGCTCCAATTCGTGAGTTCTATGGTCCAACTGGTAAATGGCATGGTGATAATGGTATGGGTGCGTATGCGTATATCTTTGATAGACCTCAAAACTCAGAAGCCGTGTACTATATCTGGTCAAGTATGATTAGTGATTTTGGTACATCAGCCTTTACTCATGAAACAACGCATATCAATGACCGTATGGCTTATTTAGGTGGTTGGGGACATCGTGAAGGTACAGACGTTGAAGCCTTTGCTCAAGGTATGTTACAATCGCCTGCGGTAACAAGTTCTAATGGTGATTATGGCGCATTGGGTCTAAATATGGCGTATGAGCGTAAAAATGATGGAAACCAATGGTATAACTACAATCCGAACTTGCTTGATAGTCGAGCTAAAATTGACCATTACATGAAGAACTATAACGAAGCGCTTATGATGCTCGACCATTTAGAAGCGGATGCCGTTATCGCGAAGAATGACGGAGATAACAATAAGTGGTTCAAGAAGATGGACAAGAAATGGCGTGAAAAAGCTGATCGAAATGGTTTAGTTGGACAACCACACCAATGGGATTTACTTCGTGACCTAAATGACGCGGAGAACAAGAAGAAATTGACAAGCATTGATGACCTTGTAGATGGTAATTACGTGACTAAGCATAATATGCCTGGAAATAAACATTATCGTGCTGAAGGTTTTGATACGGCATATCAAACTGTAAGTATGATGGCTGGAATTTACGGTGGTAATACAAGTCAAAGTGCTGTAGGTTCTATCTCGTTCAAACATAATACATTCCGTATGTGGGGTTACTTCGGATACTTGGATGGATTTGTCGGATATGCTTCTAACAAGTATAAACAAGAATCTAAAGCAGCTGGTAGACCGGGTCTTGGTGATGACTTTATCATTGAGAAAGTGTCTGGTGGTAAATTCCATACACTAGAAGAGTGGAAGAAAGAATGGTTCAAGGAAGTTAAAGCTAAAGGTGAAAAAGGTTTTGTTGAAATTGAAATCAATGGTGAGAAAATCTCAAACTATGCGGGACTTCAAGAGTTGTTCAACAAAGCGGTTGAAAATGACCTGAAAGCTGGTAATTCAAACCAAACAGTTGCACTTAAAGAAAAAGTTTACAAACAACTCTTACAGAAATCAGATGGATTTGCTGGTGATTTATTTACTAAAGCATAATTAAGTGTAATCAATAGTAAGAAAATGATAAAAAGGTAGATCAGCTTTGTCTGGATCTGCCTTTTTATGCTATACTTAAGGTATGCACAGAAAAACAGTGATTGATTTTAGGGCTTTGGGGGAGAGATACACCTTTACCCAGCCGATTAAAGAGTTAAAAACGAGAGATGTATCAGAAGTGTCAGATTTGCTGGCACAAGTGGAAAGCTACCAAGAGCAGGGCTACTATGTGGTGGGCTATGTCAGCTATGAGGCTGCACCTGCTTTTGAGGAGAAATTAGCAGTTCATAAAGCTCCTTTACTGGCAGAGTATCTGCTATATTTTACAGTTCATGATAGGGTAGAAACTTCCCCTATTCCTCTGATTTATGACGAGGTTGATTTGCCTTCAAACTGGCAGGAAGTAACATCTGCAGATGACTATGAAAAAGCCATTGCTCAGATTCATCATCATTTGCGGCAGGGGGACACCTATCAGGTTAACTACACCGTCCAACTCAAGCAGGACTTAAGTGCTAATCCTTTTGCTATCTACAATCGTATGGTGGTAGAGCAGGAGGCAGGCTACAATGCCTATGTGGAACATGATGACATGGCAGTGATTTCCATGAGTCCAGAACTCTTTTTTGAGCAAAATGACCGTGAATTGACGACGCGACCAATGAAGGGAACGACTCAGCGGGGAGTGACTGACCAAGAAGACCTTGCCCAAGCTAGTTGGTTGGAGCAGGATCCCAAAAATCGCTCTGAAAATATGATGATCGTGGACCTCTTGCGCAATGATATGAATCGTATTTCTGAGGTGGGCAGTGAGCACGTGGAGTGTCTGTGCCAAGTGGAACAGTATTCAACTGTGTGGCAGATGACTTCGACCATCAAGAGTCAATTGCGAGAGGATGTTGACCTTGTTGAAATCTTCCGTTCTCTGTTTCCTTGTGGATCCATAACGGGAGCTCCGAAAATTGCGACTATGGAAATCATCAAGAACTTGGAGCCCCAACCGCGTGGAGTCTACTGTGGAACGATTGGTCTCTTGCTTCCAAATGGGCATCGGATTTTCAATGTTGCCATTCGGACCATTCAACTCTACAAGGGGCAAGCCATCTATGGAGTAGGCGGAGGCATTACTTGGGATAGTACTTGGGAATCTGAATACCGAGAGATTCATCAAAAGGCAGCAGTTCTCTATCGTAAACAAGCTCGTTTTCAGCTGATTACTACTGGAAAAATCAGTCAGAAGAACTTGTTGTTTGAAGAACAACATATAGAAAGACTGAGAAAAGCTAGTCGCTATTTTGCATATCCTTTTGATGCAGAAGAAGTGAGAAAAAAGATAGAGGCGGAGTGTCAGGCTTGTGACGCTAGTCAAGATTACCGTCTACGAATCAGTCTCAGCAAGTCTGGAGAGATTGAAGTCAGTCGCCAAATCTTAACACCCCTTAGTACAAGCTTTTGTCAAGCTCAACTTTGTCTGCAGGAAGCGGATTTACAGCAAGCCTTCACCTACTTCAAAACGAGTTACCGACCGCATTTAAACCTAGGGGAACAAGAGAAGATTTACTACAATAAGTCAGGAGAACTGCTTGAGACTTCTATCGGAAATTTGGTTCTGAAGATTGATGGGAAACTCTATACACCATCTATCCGACTGGGAATCTTACCAGGAATTTATCGTCAGCATTTGCTGGAAACAGGACAGGTAGAAGAGAAAGTCTTGACCTTGGCAGATTTAACCCAAGCAGAAGTTATGTACGGCTGTAATGCAGTGAGAGGCTTGTATGAGTTAAGCCTTGAGGAGAACTAGATGAAACTGATATTTTTACACGGGTTAGGGCAGTCAGCAGAGTCTTGGAAAGAAGCTCGGAATCTACTGACAGATTATCCTTCTGAGGCTATCGAGTTATTTCCTTCTACAGTTAGCAACTATCAACAAGCCAAGGAACGAGTTTATCAGCATCTAGCTCAAGAGACAGAACCTTTTATTTTGGTTGGATTGTCTTTAGGTGCGGTCCTGGCACTAGAACTTTCCAGTTATGATTTACCAAATCTTCAAGGTTTAGTTTTGTCAGGTTGCCCTCTGAAATTAGCTGGAAATATCTTATTTAAAATCCAGTTGATGATTTTTAAACTACTTCCAAAAAGTTTTTTTGAAAAACGGGGAGCAAACAAAGCTCTTATGGTCGGAGTTTCTGAGGAATTGAAGACACTTGATTTAAGGGAGATTGCAAAGAATTGTCCCTATCCAACTTTGTTAATTTGTGGTAGCAAAGATAAACCAAATCTTAGTTCTATGAGAAGTATTCATAAACTAATATCAGAATCCCAATTTCAGATTATCCCAGACGGTCCTCATGTTTTGAATAAGGAAAAACCAAAAGAGTTTGCTGGGACAGTCAAAGATTTTCTTGAATCGTTAAAATAAGTTTGATAAAATACTATTGAAATCGATAACATCGTTATGGGAGAAAGAAATGAACAAACGTCTATTTTTAAAAATGAGTCTAGCTAGCTTGCCAGTTTTAGCCTTGTTTTCACAACCAGTTTTAGCGGAAGAAAATATCCATTTTTCTAGTTGTAAGGAAGCTTGGGCGAATGGATACGCGGATATTCATGAGGGAGAACCTGGTTATTCTGCCAAGTTAGACCGAGATCATGATGGTGTGGCGTGTGAATTGAAAAATGCCCCAAAAGGTGCTTTCAAAGCAAAACAATCAACGGCGGCTCAAACTGATACAAGTTCAGCAACAGCAAGTGGCTGGGTTAAGCAGGACGGTGCTTGGTACTACTTTGATGAAAATGGAAATCCAGTGAAAAATGCTTGGCAGGGAAGCTATTACCTGAAAGAAGACGGTCAAATGGCGCAGAGCGAATGGATTTACGATGATTCTTATCAAGCTTGGTATTATTTGAAATCAGATGGTTCTTATGCAAAGAATGCATGGCAAGGACTGTACTACCTTAAATCAAACGGTAAAATGGCACAAGGTGAATGGCTTTATGATGCTTCTTACCAAGCTTGGTATTACTTGAAATCAGATGGTTCTTATGCTCGCAATGCATGGCAAGGGAATTACTATTTAAAATCAGATGGTAAAATGGCTAAGAATGAGCGAGTTGATGGCGGACGTTACTACGTAGATGCTGCAGGCCTCTGGAAACCATAAATCAGATAAAATCTAGAAAGTTAATGCAAACCTTTGCACAAGTAACTAAATTTTGTTATACTAGTACTGTAAGCATTTTCAATTACTACACAATGAAAAAGGAGAATATGATGAGTCAAAAGATTATTGGGATTGACCTTGGTGGAACTTCTATCAAATTTGCAATCTTGACAACAGCAGGAGAAATCCAAGAAAAATGGTCTATCAAGACCAACATTTTGGATGAGGGAAGTCATATCGTTGATGATATGATTGAGTCTATTCAACACCGTTTGGACTTGCTTGGATTGGTAGCAGAGGACTTCCAAGGTATTGGAATGGGGTCACCAGGTGTGGTTGACCGTGAAAAAGGGACTGTTATTGGTGCCTACAATTTGAACTGGAAAACCCTTCAACCAATTAAAGAGAAAATTGAAAAAGCCTTGGGTATTCCATTCTTCATTGATAATGATGCCAACGTGGCAGCTCTTGGTGAACGTTGGATGGGTGCTGGTGATAACCAACCAGACGTCGTCTTTATGACACTTGGTACTGGTGTTGGTGGCGGTATTGTCGCAGAAGGCAAATTGCTTCACGGTGTTGCTGGTGCAGCAGGTGAGCTTGGCCACATCACTGTTGACTTTGACCAACCAATCGCATGTACTTGCGGTAAGAAAGGTTGCCTTGAGACAGTTGCTTCTGCAACAGGGATTGTCAACTTGACTCGTCGCTATGCTGATGAATACGAAGGCGATGCAGCCTTGAAACGCTTGATTGATAACGGAGAAGAAGTAACTGCTAAGACTGTCTTTGACCTTGCAAAAGAAGGAGACGACCTTGCTTTGATAGTTTACCGTAACTTCTCACGTTACTTGGGAATCGCTTGTGCCAACATTGGTTCAATCCTCAACCCGTCAACAATCGTCATCGGTGGTGGGGTGTCAGCTGCAGGAGAATTCCTTCTACAAGGTATTCAAAAAGTCTACGACGAAAATAGCTTCCCACAAGTACGCACATCAACAAAATTGGCTCTTGCAACTCTAGGAAACGATGCTGGAGTTATTGGAGCAGCATCACTTGTATTGCAATAAAATAAAAAAGGAGAAAATTGCTTTCTAAAAGCGAGTGATTTTCCTCTTTTCTTTTTTATGCTATACTAGTTAGGACAATGAATGAGGTGAAATGAAATGACCAAAGCAGATACGATTTTTAAAGAAAATATTGAACGCATTCTAAAGGAAGGTGTTTTCTCAGAACAGGCTCGTCCCAAGTACAAGGATGGGACTGTTGCCAACTCTAAGTATGTAACGGGTGCTTTTGCCGAGTATGACTTGGCCAAGGGAGAATTCCCCATCACGACCTTGCGTCCCATTGCCATCAAATCCGCTATCAAAGAAGTGCTCTGGATTTACCAAGACCAGTCCAATAGCCTAGACGTGCTCAATGACAAGTACAATGTTCACTACTGGAATGACTGGGAAGTTGGAGATACAGGAACCATCGGTGAGCGCTATGGTGCTGTTGTTAAGAAACACGACATCATCAATAAGCTTCTCAAGCAGTTGGAAGCCAACCCTTGGAATCGCCGCAATATCATTTCGCTCTGGGATTACCAAGCTTTCGAAGAAACAGAAGGGCTGCTCCCATGCGCCTTTCAGACCATGTTTGATGTCCGCCGTGTTGATGGGGAGATTTATCTGGATGCGACCTTGACCCAGCGTTCGAATGATATGTTGGTGGCTCATCACATCAATGCTATGCAGTATGTGGCTCTTCAAATGATGATTGCCAAGCATTTCGGCTGGAAGGTCGGGAAGTTCTTCTATTTCATCAACAACCTCCATATCTATGACAATCAATTTGAACAAGCAGAGGAATTGCTTCGTCGGGAGCCGTCAAACTGCCAACCACGTTTGGTATTGAATGTGCCAGATAAGACCAATTTCTTTGATATTAAAGCGGAAGATTTTGAGTTGGTGGATTATGACCCTGTCAAGCCACAGTTGAAGTTTGACCTAGCTATTTAAAAGAATAGAAAAAAGAAGTTGAGACAATAAATCCCAACTTCTTTTGTTTCTTAACGTGATACGCGGCGACGAGCTGCTTTTTTACGGTTTTCTTCGATGAAAGCTGCTTTTTGCTCCTCTGGTTCGATCACTTTCTTTTTAAATGCGTATACTGCACCTGCAACTGCAGCGACAGTTCCTGCGACACCTGTTACAAGACCTTTAGCGAATCCTTTAGCCATGAGTCTTCCTCCTTTATCTTCTTAATCAGCCAGCCCCCTCAAGAGGTCACATTTTTCTGACTGACCTTTTTGTGTTATAATAATAGTAACGAAAAAATGGGAATTTTTCAAGGAAAAAAGATGAAAACAAAAATAATTGTGATTGTTGGACCGACTGCTGTTGGAAAAACAGCTCTTGCCATTGAAGTGGCCAAGCGTTTTAATGGCGAAGTGGTTAGTGGAGATAGCCAGCAAGTTTATCGAGGACTTGATATTGGGACGGCCAAGGCTAGTCCAGAGGAGCAGGCAGCTGTTCCCCATCATTTAATCGATGTTAGAGAGGTAACCGAGTCTTACTCGGCTTTTGATTTTGTTTCAGAAGCTAAAATGGCTATTGAGGAGATTCACAGCCGTGGCAAACTAGCCATTATCGCTGGTGGGACTGGGCTTTATATCCAGAGCTTACTTGAAGGATATCATCTAGGTGGGGAGATCCCCCATGAGGAGATTTTAGCCTATCGAGCTAGCTTGGAGCCTTATTCAGATGAGGAATTAGCTCATCTTGTGGAGCAAGCAGGCCTTGAAATTCCTCAGTTTAATCGTCGTCGTGCTATGCGTGCCTTGGAAATTGCCCATTTTGGTCAGGATTTGGAAAATCAAGAGACCTTGTATGAACCATTGATTATCTGCTTGGATGATGAACGCAGTCAACTTTATGAGCGCATCAATCGCCGAGTGGATTTGATGTTTGAGGCTGGGCTTTTTGATGAGGCCAAGTGGCTTTTTGACCATTATCCAGATGTGCAGGCTGCCAAAGGAATTGGCTATAAGGAACTCTTTCCTTATTTCCGTGGAGAGCAGACCTTGGAGGAAGCTAGTGAGAGTCTCAAACAGGCGACCCGTCGTTTTGCCAAGCGCCAGTTGACCTGGTTCCGTAATCGCATGCAGGTCACCTTTTATCAGATTGGAGAGTCTGGTGTGCAAGACCGCATTTTAAGCCAGATAGAGGAGTTTTTAGATGATTGAAACGGAGAAAAAAGAGGAACGCGTTCTGCTTATCGGTGTGGAATTGCAGGGCATGGACAATTTTGACCTCTCTATGGAAGAATTGGCCAGTCTAGCCAAGACAGCTGGAGCGGTCGTTGTCGATAGCTACAGACAAAAACGTGAAAAGTATGATTCTAAGACCTTCGTCGGTTCTGGTAAGTTGGAAGAAATTGCGCTCATGGTGGATGCAGAAGAGATTACCACTGTTATTGTCAACAACCGCTTGACTCCACGGCAAAATGTCAATCTAGAAGAAGTTCTGGGTGTCAAGGTTATTGATCGTATGCAGTTGATTTTGGATATCTTTGCCATGCGGGCTCGAAGCCATGAAGGGAAACTCCAAGTGCATTTGGCTCAGTTAAAATATCTCTTGCCTCGCTTGGTTGGTCAGGGAATTATGCTCAGCCGTCAGGCAGGGGGAATTGGTTCCCGTGGACCTGGTGAAAGCCAGCTGGAGCTGAACCGTCGTAGTGTTCGCAATCAAATCACGGATATTGAAAGACAGCTCAAGGTGGTTGAGAAAAATCGGGCCACAGTCAGAGAAAAACGTTTGGAGTCCAGTACCTTTAAGATTGGTTTGATTGGTTACACCAATGCTGGGAAATCAACCATTATGAACACCTTGACCAGTAAGACCCAGTATGAAGCGGACGAGCTATTCGCGACTCTAGATGCGACAACCAAGAGTATTCATCTGGGGGGCAATCTTCAGGTTACCTTGACTGATACGGTTGGCTTTATCCAAGATTTACCGACAGAGTTGGTGTCTAGTTTCAAGTCAACCTTGGAAGAAAGCAAGCATGTGGACCTTCTGGTTCATGTTA
>NZ_CAUQCJ010000046.1:0-11797 GCF_963516515.1 uncultured Streptococcus sp.
AACCATCGATAGTTGTATTCACCGCCAAAGCTCCTGATGGGTATGAATAGTACCATTTACCTCCAACTTAGAACCAGCCAGTTATCATGGCACCTAAATCGTTTAAATAATACCAGTCACCGTCAATTTTCTTCCATCCAACAGAGCGATTTCCCTCATTATCAATAAAGAATTTTTTACCATCAATTACAGCAATATTGGGTGTCAAAATACCATCTTTTTCATTTAGGTAGTATTGTTTATCCCCTAAGGTTAGTAAGCCTTTTTTCATTACTCCATCAGTTTCAAAGTAGTAGGTCTTACCATCAATCTTTTGCCAGCCAGTGATATAGACAAAACTCAACCCACTATAGCTGACAAAAAGCAAAAAAAACAGGAGATTTCTCTCCTGTTATGAGTCAATTATTTAAAATTAAACCCACTCACCGTTTGCATTTACAGTGTAACCATCTGGTGTAGTAGTACTTACTGCAAGAGCTCCTGATGCGTATGAGTAGTACCAGTTACCACCAACTTGATACCAACCAGTTGCCATTGCACCTGATGATTTCAAGTAGTACCAAGTACCGTTATCTTTAACCCAACCAGTTGCCATTGCACCTGATGATTTCAAGTAGTACCAAGTACCGTTATCTTTAACCCAACCAGTTTGCATAATACCTTCAGCATTTAGGTAGTACCAAGTTCCTTGATCATTAACCCAACCTGTTGCTTTTGTACCTTTTGAGTCTACTACATAAGTCCAGTTACCTTTAGTATCTTTATTCCAACCGAATTTAACTACAGCTGCTGGAGTTGGTGTGTCTGCTTTAATAACATCTTCCAATACGAATGCTACATTTTCTTTTTTGTATGCAGCTTTAGCTTTTTCTTCTTTGTCTTTATAATCAGCTTTCGCAGTTCTTAGCGCAGTATCTGCACCGAACAACTTAGTAGTAGCATCTTCAACTGCTTTGTATTTAGCATTCTTAACATCTACTAGCTTAGCAAAAGTTTGACCTTCTTCCAATAGACCTGTACCGTCAGAAATTGCTTTAGTCAAAGCATCAATAGCTTTTGTAAGTTTTTCAGAGTCTTGTTTTTCTGCTTTTACAGTAGCATCTAGCTCTTTAACTTCTTTTTCCAAAGTAGAAACTTTTTCATTAGCATCAGAATAAGCTTGTTGAGCTTTTGCCAATACTGACTCAAGTTCTAATTTTTTAGCTTCGTATTTCGTTGTAGCTTCTACATCACCACCAAGTGGTTTTTTATCATATTGCTTATTAACGTCGTCCTGAGCTTTTTCCAAGGCTACCTTAGCTTCATCTAATGCTTTATATGCTCCTGAACGTTTACCTTCTTCTTTTTCACCTAATTGATCTTTTTTAGCTTCCAAGTCTGTTGAATCTTTAGCTGTCTTATCATCTACTTTTGCTCGTAATTCTGTAAAAATTGCTTTTTGTCCTTCTGCATCACCTTTTTTTAGTTCAGCATCACGAAGAGCTTTAACAGCATCAGAATAAGCTTGTTGAGCTTCTGCAAGTTTTTCCTCTGCTGCCTTTTGAGCTTTTGTTGAAGCTTGTAGAGTTGAATTAGCTGCACGCAATGCATTTACAACAGGTTGAAGAGCTCTAACCTTAGCTACTGCATCATCAACTTTAACTTCCTCACTGACCTTAACTCCAAGAGCATCCTTAATTAAAGTTGCATATGAATCATCAGCTGAAACAGCTTGAACAGCACCAAATGCTGCAAGAGCGACTGCGCTTGTCAATAAAACTTTTTTCATCGTTTTATCTCCTTTGTTTTTCATTATATTATTTTTCGTAAGACTATCTTACTACCATACAGTATATAAATATTTGCAGGATTTGTCAAGAGTTTTCTTATGTTTTTTAAACTTTTTACCTATTTCTTCGAAAAAAGGAGAAGAAAACTAACTCGCGAAAAAATTCCCCCTGAAATACTCTAGCCTCCAAGTTGACATTTCGCAACTACTCATCCCTCAGATGATATCTTTTATATCTAAACTATATAGATAGTTAGACAGAACTTACTTCTCTGATATTATCTTACAACCCCTTGTAAAAGTCAAGTAAAAACGGCAAGTATTTGGATAACACTTACCATTTCATAAACTTTCTACTATATAAAGATTGAACTCATAATAAAGCCTCAAATTCAGCTACTGACATACCTAATTGCTGGCTGGCAACCTCTGAACTCAGGAGATGTTGGCGAACGAGATTTAGTAGCATAGACAAACTTCCTTCAACTTTCCCACGTTCAAGTCCCTGTTCAATCCCCTCAGCCCTAGCTGTTTCCAAGGCACAGTCCTGTGCTAACAAGGCTTGTTCTTCACGCATACGTAGTTGACTAAACATTTTCCTGTCCTCCTCGGACCAGCTTTTATAGTCCAGCAGTTGGTCTGCTTGGCTGATGGCTCGCTCTGGGTTCTTGAGTAAAAGGCTTGTTCCCAAAAAACTCCAACCACGGCTTACGAATGCTATCTTTGCTGGTTTCTCTGTATTTGTTAAGTTCTTATTTGTGATGCTCTTTCAATAGTTCTTCAAACTCAGCTACTGACATGCCCAATTGCTCACTCGCAACCTCAGGTGTTAGAAGACCTTGACGTACTAGATTTAGTAGCATAGACAAACTTCCTTCAACTTTTCCACGCTCCAGTCCCTGTTCAATACCACGTTCCAACCCCTGTTCAATCCCTTCTGCCCTAGCAGTTTCCAAGGCATAATCATGAGCCAATAATGCCTGTTCTTCACGCATACGTAGTTGACTAAACATTTTCCTGTCCTCCTCGGACCAGCTCTTGTAGTCTAGCAGTTGGTCTGCCTGGCTGATGGCTCGCTCGGGTTCCTGAGTAAAGGGTTTATTCCCAAAAAAACTCCAACCACGGCTTGTGAACCTTATCTTTGCTGGTTTCTCTGTATTTTTAGGTCTTATTTATGATGGTCTTTCAATAATTCTTCAAATTCAGAGACAGTCATACCCAACTGCTGACTGGCAATCTCTGAAGTCAGAAGGCCTTGGTGAACCATATCTAGGAAAGCAAAGAGTTTTCCTTCAATTTTTCCACGCTCCAGTCCCTGTTCAAGGCCCTCTGTGCGGCCACGTTCAAGGCCACGTTCTAATCCTCTTTCTTCAGCTTGTTCCAAGGCATAGTCCTGCGCTAACAAGGCTTGTTCTTCACGCCTGCGCTGTTCACTAAACATTTTCCTGTCCTCCTCGGACCAGCTCTTGTAGTCTAGCAGTTGGTCTGCTTGGCTGATGGCTCGCTCGGGTTGCTGAGTAAAGGGCTTATTCCCAAAAAACTCCAACCATGGCTTGCGAATACTATCCTTGCTGGTTTCTCTGTATTTTTTTAGTTCCAAGAACGCCATCTTGACTAGATGGTTTTCTTGTCCATTGTTTGTGATAGTTAAGACCTCACCTGTCGTGTCCTCTCGCATGCTGAAACTGTGGAAAGCCAAGTCATCTGAGAAGTAATTACTATCGACAATAGCAATAGCGTATACTGGGGCAATGTGTTTGTAGCTCTGGTGAGTATCACCTTCACGCTGACGAATTTTTTCAAGATTTTGATTGACCTGACTACATAGATAAGCCCACAAGCGATTGATGAAAAAATTCTGATGATGCACTTGAATCTCAATAATTACTTGAGTACCGTTGTCCAACTCCGCCAAGACGTCTATACTAGTGTAAAAATCCTGAGCCGAGTAAGGCAGGGATGGCAAGACATGAATATTGCTCCCCTCCAAAATGGTTACATTTTTGGCTGGTAAATCCAACATATCGCGAATAAATTGACAAGTGATTTCTGGATTGCTAAAGATTTTCTTAGCTACCAAGTCATTGGTTGGGCTGATGCCCGGATGACGTACAGTCATACTTCCTCCTTTCATTATAGCACATTTTTAAATCTAGATTCACTGCTACTATCTATATTATTCGAAAAAGAAAAGGAAAAGTCCAAACTTTCCTAACAAAAAAGATAGCCAATCTCTTTTACATCAAGAAATTTAGCTATCCTTTTTAGTTATTTTCATATTACATAACGTTTGTCCACAGATTTCTTACTTATGCCTTTCTAACAGCGCCTCAAACTCAGCGACAGTCATACCCAATTGATCACTTGCAAATTCGGAAGTTAAAACATGTTGGCGTACCATATCCAGAAATGCAAAAAGTTTCCCTTCTTCTCTTCCTTCAACTTTCCCACGCTCCAGTCCCTGTTCAATACCACGTTCTAATCCTCTTTCTTCAGCTTGTTCCAAGGCATAATCATGAGCCAATAATGCCTGTTCTTCACGCATACGTAGTTGACTAAACATTTTCCTGTCCTCCTCGGACCAGCTCTTATAGTCTAGCAGTTGGTCTGCCTGGCTGATGGCTCGTTCTGGTTGCTGGGTAAAGGGCTTATTCCCAAAAAACTCCAACCATGGCTTGCGAATACTATCCTTGCTGGTTTCTCTGTATTTTTTTAGTTCCAAGAACGCCATCTTGACCAGATGGTTTTCCTGACCGTTGTTTGTGATTGTTAAAACTTCACCTGTCGTATCCTCTCGCATACTAAAACTGTGAAAGGCTAAGTCATCTTGAAAATAATTACTGTCCACGATAGCGATAGCATATACTGGTGAAATATATTTATAACTCTGGTGGGTATCACCTTCACGTTGGCGAATTTTTTCAAGATTCTGATTGACCTGACTGCAAAGGTAAGCCCACAGGCGATTGATGAAAAAATTCTGATGATGAACTTGAATCTCAATAATTACTTGCGTACCATTATCCAACTCCGCTAAGACGTCTATACTGGTATAGAAATCCTGCGCCGAGTAAGGCGTAGTGGGCAAGACATGAATATTGCTTCCCTCCAAAATAGTCACATTTTTTGCTGGTAAATCCAACATATCGCGGATAAATTGACAAGTGATTTCTGGATTGCTAAAGATTTTCTTAGCAACCAAATCATTGGTTGGGCTGATGCCCGGATGTCTTAAAATCATCCTTTTCCTCCTTTTATTATACCACAGTTTTAAATCTAGGTTTACTAGATTCACTGACTCTATCTATTTATTCGGAAAAGAGACGAAAAAAACCTGAGAATCATCTCAGGCTTGGTCATTAAATCTTTTTCTCAATACTGAAAAGTGGAGAAAGTGGGCGTTTTTCATGGATACGTACAATAGCATCCCCTAGGAGATGAGCGATTGAAATCTGCTCAATCTTATCAATCAAACGCTCTTCTGGCAGATAGATTGTATCCAAAACAACCAATTTCTTGATAGCTGATTTTTGGATATTGTCCATAGCAGGACCAGAAAGAACTGGGTGCGTACAGCTTGCATAGACTTCAACAGCACCAGCTTCTGCAAGGGCATCTGCCGCATGACAAATCGTTCCAGCCGTATCAATCATATCATCAATCAAGATACAAGTCTTGCCTTCTACCTTACCGATGATGTTCATGACTTCACTGGTATTCATCTTATCAACGCTACGACGTTTGTCAATGATAGCAATAGATGTTTTCAAAAATTCTGCCAACTTACGAGCACGAGTCACCCCTCCATGGTCTGGGCTGACAACCACATAGTCAGAACCAACCATGCCACGACGCTCAAAATAATCCGCAATCAGAGGAGCTCCCATCAAATGATCCACAGGAATATCAAAGAATCCTTGAATCTGCGCAGCATGCAAGTCGATTGTCAATAAACGATCTACTCCAGCTACTTCAAGCATATTTGCGACCAGTTTTGAAGTGATTGGCTCACGCGCTCTCGCCTTTCTATCCTGACGTGCATACCCATAGTAAGGCATGACAACATTGACAGATTCTGCACTCGCACGCTTCAAAGCATCTACCATAATCAAAATTTCAAGCAGATTGTCATTTACAGGCGAACTAGTTGATTGTAGAATAAAGACGTGTTTCCCACGGATTGATTCTTCGATGTTGACCTGAATCTCTCCATCTGAAAATTGGCGAACACTTGATTTCCCCAACTCTATCCCAATCTCCTGCGCCACACGTTTTGCCAATTCTTGATTAGAAGAAAGGGCAAACAGCTTTAAATCAGAAAAAGACATGATTTCCTCCGGTATATATGTATCGCTTGTGCTTTTCACAAGATTTTTCCATCTACCATTGTAGCGCTTTTTACACTATTTTTCAATCAAAAATAAAAGAAGGGCACCATATTTGTACCCTTGCATCATTCTTTTGAAAAATATTCTAGTTCATCAACTCATTGTGCTTCTCAACAAAGCGATAAGCCTGATAAAAACCATAGAAAGTAATAGCTGTAACCACTGGAACCGCTAAAGGCAACTCTGTCTCCAATTCCACAAAAGGAGAGTTAAACAGGAAGTGAGTCCCCAAGGCTAAACCTAGGAAAATAAGTCCCTGTTTCTTGCCAACCTTCTGTCCTTTATAGGCTCTGTACAGCAAGTAAACACCTACTACAGCTAGACCTGAAAAAGTCCAGTGAGAGGCAATACCTGAGATGATACGCTCTAAAATTCTCGAAATAGTAAAGTCAAATCCCTCTGGCAAATCCGTACGAATATAGCCAATATCCTCAATCATTTGGAATCCCAAACCAGAAGCAATCCCTAGTAAAAACAAAGATTTTAATTTTCGTACAGGAATCAAAGCTAAAACAAAGACAAGTGGCAATAATTTCAAGGGTTCTTCTACCAAAGGAGCCACAATCGCACTTTCAAAGGCATTTAAAAATGCACTATCTGGGAAAAGAATACCCAGTAAATCATGGATATAAGTATTCACAAAGCTAGACAACCAGCCTGAAAGGAACATCCCACCCAATAAAGACAAAATCAAGGCATTCTTTGGCAATTCCCATTTTTTCCCAATACGGAAAAGGAAATAAAGAGCCGGAATCATGTAAAAGAGAGCTAGAAAGATAGAAACTCCCATTAGTCCATATTCCGCATCTGACATCGAACCATCCGTATAGTAGATGGTTTCATATTGTAAACCAATACATAGCAATAAGATAAAAATAAATAAAATGCTGTTTTTCTTCATACACTTTCTTTCTAAATGAAGTGTTTATAATTCTACAACTGTCATACTTCCTGTATCCACATCGTAAATGGCACCAGAGATAATGACATCGTCTGGTATTAGGGGAGACTCGATAAGAAGTTGCATGTCCTCACGTACACTCTCCTCTATATCTTGAAAGGGCAAGAAATCCTGGTCTGACACATCGACACCTAGTTCCTCTTTTAAATACTCCTGAAAAGGTCCATTTTCAAAGGTCTGAGCACCACAGTCTGTATGGTGCAATACCACAATCTCTCTTGTCCCCATTTGTTGCTGGGAAATAACTAGCGAACGAATCATGTCCTCAGTCACTCGACCACCTGCATTCCGCAAGATATGAGCATCCCCAAGTGCCAATCCTAAAGCTTGTGCAACGTGCAAACGAGAGTCCATACAGGTCACAATGGCTACTCTTGTTTTGGGTTTAAGTGGCAGATTTAACTGCCCATGTAGGGCAACATAAGCCTGATTGGCTTGCATAAACTGTTCAAAATACGACACGATTCCCTCCTTGAAAATTTGATAGTCAAATATTTCTCCTATCTTATCATTTTTAAGAGGATTTGTCACAAATTAAGCAAAGACCTTTTTCAAAACCTCCTGAATCGTTGTCACTCCAATGACCTGAATTTCCTTGGGCGGAGTGATTCCTGTCAAGGAATTCTTAGGTACATAAATCTTAGTAAAACCCAGTTTAGCAGCTTCATTGATGCGTTGCTCGATACGATTCACGCGCCGAATTTCTCCTGTCAAGCCCAGTTCTCCCACAAAACATTCCTGAGGATTGGTTGGCTTGTCCTTGTAGCTCGAAGCAATGGCAACAGCAACAGCCAAGTCAATGGCAGGTTCATCCAATTTGACACCGCCAGCAGATTTGAGGTAAGCATCCTGATTTTGCAAGAGAAGACCTGCTCGTTTTTCCAAAACAGCCATAATCAGGCTAGCACGATTAAAATCAAGTCCTGTCGTCGTACGCTTGGCATTTCCAAACATGGTCGGTGTTACCAAAGCCTGAACCTCCGCCAAAATCGGACGCGTCCCTTCCATGGTCACAACGATTGACGAACCAGTCGCCCCATCCAAACGCTCCTCTAGGAAAACTTGACTCGGATTGAGCACCTCAACTAAGCCACCCGACTGCATCTCAAAAATTCCAATTTCATTGGTAGAACCAAAACGGTTTTTGACCGCTCGCAAGATTCGGAAGGTATGGTGACGCTCCCCTTCAAAGTAAAGCACTGTATCTACCATATGCTCTAGCATACGAGGACCAGCCAAGGTTCCTTCCTTGGTCACATGACCTACGATAAAGATGGCAATGTTATTAGTTTTGGCCAGCTGCATAAGTTCAGCCGTCACCTCACGCACTTGAGAAACAGATCCCTGCACCCCTGAAATCTCAGGAGACATAATAGTCTGAATAGAGTCAATAATGAGGAAGTCTGGTTGGATGCGCTCCACCTCAGCTCGAACACTCTGCATATTGGTCTCTGCATAGAGATAAAACTCGCTATCAATATCTCCCAAGCGCTCTGCTCGTAGCTTAATCTGCTGGGCAGACTCCTCCCCACTGACGTAGAGAACAGTCCCCACTTGAGACAACTGGGTTGAGACTTGTAGGAGAAGGGTTGATTTTCCAATCCCAGGATCCCCACCTATGAGGACGAGACTTCCTGGTACCACTCCGCCTCCAAGTACACGGTTGAATTCCTCCATCTCTGTCTTGGTTCGATTGACATTGATAGAAGTTACTTCAGCCAGTTTCATGGGCTTGGTTTTCTCACCTGTCAAGGACACACGCGCATTTTTGACCTCGGCAACCTCAACCTCTTCTACAAAGGAAGACCAAGACCCACAGTTAGGACAACGTCCCAGATATTTAGGGGAATTATACCCACAATTTTGACATACAAATGTCGCTTTTTTCTTTGCGATGATAAACCTCTTTCTATATCTCTAACTCACACTCAATCGCTTGGCAAAAATCAATCTTCTCATTTGGCACAAACTGACGTATGAGCATGTTGTGAGTTACCACTATAACGGTCTGGTAATCTCGATACTTAGCCATGCATTCTAGAAAACGAGACTTCATTTCCGTAACTGTCTCATATTGAATAGGACTATTAGGAAGTAACTCCCCCTTATTTTCTAGAAACATAGTACGAGCTTTTTCAAAATTATCTGTGCCACTTTCATAGACCTGCCATTCATGTAATAAAGGCTCCACTCTCAAAGGAAGTCCAGTAACACAAGCCACATAAGAAGCCGTTTCTAAAGCTCTTGTGACTGAAGAAGATATGATTATTTCAGCTGAAGGGAGTAAAAGATTGGTGCTCAGTTCCTGAGCTTGCTGCCGTCCCTTCTCAGACAAGGGCGCCAAATCTATCCCAAATCCCGTATAAGAACGCTCCTCTAACTCACGGTAATTTGGCTCCCCGTGACGGATAAAAATAATTTTCATATTAAGATCCCCATAAAACTATCCAATCTTGATTCCGCAATCTTGCCACTGCTTCAGTGTTTTAGAGAATTTCTTCTGGTTGGCAACTCCGACAGCAGACAAATCGACAGAAACCTGATAATTCTCCTTGGTAGCTGCCAAAACGGAAGCCTTAACACAGACATTGCCATCTACCCCTATAAACTCTATGCTTTTAGCACCGTTTTCCTCTAAAAAATCTTTTAAATCTGGATTAGTAAAGCAAGAAGCCCGACGCTTCTCAAAGATACGAGAAGAGACAAGCAGCAAGCCGGTCGCAAATTTCTTCTTTCTGTCTTTTCTCACCTGTCAAGGACACACGCGCATTCTTGACCTCGGCAACCTCAACCTCTTCTACAAAGGAAGACCAAGACCCACAGTTGGGGCAACATCCCAGATATTTAGGGGAATTATATTCACAATTTTGACACACAAATGTCGCCTTTTTCTTTGCGATAATAAACCTCTTTCTATATCTCTATCTCACATTCAATCACTTGGCAAAAATCAATCTTCTCGTCTGGTACAAATTGGCGCATGAGCATTCCGTGAGTTACAATGATAATAGTTTTATAATTTTTATATTTTTCCAAAGCTCTTAAAAAACGATGACGCATCTCTAGATCAGTTTCATAGCGATAAGGAGAATCTTCAGATAAACCTCCTTGATGTTTTAGATAATATTCATGAGCTACCAATACACTAGTTAAATCAGAGTTAGTGCCATCTAAGTCTGGACGCCACTCATGAAAAAACGGCTCCACAAATAAGTCCAATCCTGTTTCAACTGCTATATAATGGGCTGTTTCTAAAGCCCTCGTCACAGACGATGAAATAATAATCTCTGCCTTTCCAAAACATGCAGTTTTAGCAACTTCTTTTGCCAAACTGCGACCTTTTCCTGTCAATGGTGCTAAATCACGACCAAAACCACTATAGAGTTGCGGATTTTCAAGTTTATCAAGCATACTATAATCTGGCTCCCCGTGACGTACAAAGATAATCTTCATCCTAGTGACCAGTTGAACCAAAACCACCAGTTCGAACGCCATCAGCCGCATCTCCATCTGCAATTAAGAAAGGAGCAAAGACAGCCTGGACCACACGTTCCCCAACTTCAAGAACAACTTCTTGATCTGTAATATTCTTCATCTGAGCAAAAATATGCCCTTCATTCCCAGGATTGCCATAATAATCCCCATCAATGACCCCAACTGAATTAATCAAAACCAAACCCTTCTTACGAGGGTTTGAAGAGCGATCATAGAGATAGAGAACCTCAGTCGGTTGCATATAAGCCTTAACCCCTGTCGGAACTAATACAATCTCTCCTGGAGCGATAACTGTGCGCACAGCAACCTTTAAGTCGTAACCAGCCGCATGCGCTGTCTCACGCTTTGGCAATAAATTCTCATCTGTAAAACTCGAAACCAATTCAAAACCACGAATTTTCATCATCTTCTCTTTTCTATTATCATTTATTCTAGATTATTCTATCTTATTTATTCGGAAAAAGCACGAAAAAAAGAGCACACAATTCAAATCGCTTAGGGCTGCTGGATTCCTCCCCTGACCCGCTTCACGCAGAACTGTTGCTCCACTGTTTATTATATCACATTCCTCTTCATTTTAAAAGCAAAATTATTTTTTCCGTCTATTTCTAAAAAAGTCCTGCATAATAGCTGCGCATTCATCTTCCAAAATTCCCGTTTCAACCTCCACACGATGGTTGAGACGCTCATCTGTCAAGATATCGTACAAACTCCCAGCAGCGCCAAATTTCTGGTTTTTAGCCCCATAGACCACGTTTGGAATACGGGCGAGCCCAATCGCCCCACTACACATGACACAAGGCTCAATGGTCACAAAAAGCGTGCAATCCAGCAAGCGCCAGCTCTCCTCACTCAAGTTCGCATTCTCTATAGCCATAATCTCCGCATGCATAACCGCTCGCTGCAATTCCTCACGCGCATTATGCCCACGGCCAATGATTTCTCCGTCCTTGACAATCACACAACCAATTGGAATTTCATCGTGTTCAAGAGCAATCTCAGCCTCTCTCAAAGCCTCCCTCATAAAGGCTTCTTTTTCTTCAACTGTATAATTCATCAATTTCCCTTTTCCTACTTATCGATTTTATTATTATATCATGATTCCCAACAATCGAGTAGGGGATAATCTTTAGCCCCTCTCACACCACCGTACGTGCCGTTCGGCATACGGCGGTTCAACTAACT